>NZ_JBLJBV010000081.1:0-27671 GCF_047638075.1 Phaeovulum sp. | reverse complement strand
GACCCCGAAGTGCTCGCCGCATTCCGTGACATCCGCTGCCATTCCTCCATCGAGGTGATCAAAGGCAGCCCGCCGAGTGTGCGATCAGCGTCTAGGGCTGTGCCGAAGGCGGCGAGCAGTTTGTTCAAGACGCTGGCCTGACCGGTGCCGGCCTGGATGACAACTTCCCGCTCGGCCCGATGCTGATAGTGATAGCGTAAGGGCGAAAGCGTCATTTATGGCTCGCCGGGCTGGCCATCCCACACGATTATCAGTCCCGCCGAAGGGATTTTCTGGGGCAACACCTGGTCACGCAAGGTAAGGGCGGCAAGCGGCTGCAGCAGCGCGAACAGCGCGGTGAGGATGGTTTCGCGTGTGGTGGGCATGAGGGCACCAAATCTCGGGCGGGCTGGCACGCATCCGGCAATTCTAGTGCCGCTGCGTTCTTGAATGGGTAATGCATCTGCATCACCTTGATCGGGTAACGTGAATGGAACGCACATGATTGCCGAACTAAAGGTCGAGTCCACGCTGACGGACAAGTATCAGACGACGATGCCTGGGGTCGTGCGCAAGGCGCTCGGCCTCAAGAAACGTGACCGTATCTGCTACACCATTCTGCCGGAAGGCGATGTCCTTCTTGGTCGCGTTTCGGGTGTCGGGGAAGCCCCTGCCATCGGCGTGTTTCTGTCGTTTCTGGCGTAGGACATAAGCCAAAATCCCGGCCACACCCGCGACCTCGATACGTCCTTTCGTGCCAAGCTGTCTTAGCTGGCCGAGGGTGCCGAGCTTGACCTTAATGCGGCTCTTTCGCCCGAAAATGAACGACGGGCGGCCCCAACGTGCCGTTGGTCGTGAACGGATGCACCCTGTTCGCGCATCCGCTGTTTCTGGATCAGGTGGCGGAATTGATCGAAAAGATTACGGCCATCAAAGCAGCCAACCCCGCTGGTTATCGCAGCAAGAACGCTTTGAAGCGGCTTGCGGCCATCACCAAGCTGATCTTTGAAGAGATCCCGTCTGACCCAACCGATCCGAAGTTCCGGGAGGGCAACACGTTGGCTGACGAGGAGCGGCACTGGTTCCGGGCAAAATTCTTTCAGCAGTACCGGCCGTTCTTCCGTTTTCACGTTGAAAGCTGCGTGTTCATCTTTGCATGGGTGAACGACGATACCACGCTGCGCGCCTTTGACAGCCGCACCGATGCCTATTGGGTGTTCAAAGGTATGCTAGAGGATGAAAACCCGCCCAGAGACTGGAAAGTACTGCTTGCCGGCGTGCAGAAAACCAGCAGTGAGTTTGTCGATCTGCTGGCGCAGAAATGACGCGAGGGCTGTGTCACAGTTTTTCTTCCACCCGATTCGCCACAATCAGTTCCGCCACGCCTTCCACCGCTCGTCCGGCATCCCGCGCCTAGTCCAGCTTCTTGGGCAGCTTCACCTGCGGCACCAGCAGGAAGATCGGCACGGTTGCCACGCCACGCCCGGTTTGTAACTTGCTTGCCACAGCGCGACCTTTCGTATTCAGCCGCCCTTCAGCCACCAGCAAGCTTGGCCCACGACGACGGTAGATGAACCGTAGCCGCAACCCAGCGCGGCGTTCCCATTCTCCGGGCGTGATGCGGCCACCCTTGCTGCTTTTACCAGCAGCTGTAGCCGGGATTGCCTGCCAAAGGCCGTTCTTGGACCGGATAAGAGGGCCGGTGTCATGCGCGCCGATGATCCCCTGCTCTGATTGGGAGCTTTCCACCCGTGATGCCATTGGCCTGCCGCCAAATTGTCATCCAATCGGGACCAAGCCCTTTGGGTTGATACGCCATGTGGCGCAGTCAGAGCAACCGACACCTGCGCGGAGCTATCAGACGGCGCTGCGTGGGTGTCGGTTACGGTGATCAGGCGTTGGGCGAATACCTTGGGCGTCTGGTAGCCAAGTGCCGAATGCGGGCATGTTCGTTAAAGTCAGCAGCCCATGCCCGAATTACAGCATGGGCATGGGCATGGGCCATGTTCCGGAAGATGGTCTCGGTGAGCAATTCATCATGCAGGCGCCCATTAAAACTCTCGACGACTCCGTTTTGTATGGGCTTGTCCGGCGCAATGTAATGCCATTCGATCTTGCGTTCTGTGGCAAAGGTTAAGATCGCCTTGCTGGTCAGTTCGATGCCGTTGTTGCTGACAATCATTCCCGGCTTTCGGCGCCGTTCGATCAGGGCCGTCAGGTATTGCGCAACGCGGCGCCCGAAAATCGAGGTATCCGGAATGCCCGCGAGGCATTCTCGAGTGACATCATCGACCACGTTCAGAATCCGGAACCGCCGTCCGCAGACGAGCTGGTCATGGACGAAATCCATCGACCATCGGGCGTCTGGCCATGCCTTGACCAGGATCGGCACCCGGGTTCTTACCGCCTTGCGCCTTGCGCCTTGCGCCTTGCGCCTGGCTCGGCGTTTGCGCACCGTGAGCCGTTCTTCTCGATACAGCCGATAGATGCGGTTGATGCCTGACGGTTCGCTTTCGCGGCGCAGCAGGACGAACAGCCTTGGAAACCGGACCCCACGTCCGCCCATTGGTCAGTGTCTTGCGCACTGTATTCTTGCGAAATTCATTCTTCCTATCTCTACCCATGGCACCGCACCCTGTGCAGCAAGGGCGCGGTGCCAACCAGCGCGGGTTTATTCCGCGCGGCGATCCGCCCTGGTGACCATGGGGTTGGATCGGCCTTGAGGCCACCATACCTTACCGTTGCAGATTTAGCGCGAGCCATCTGCCTGCAACCCCGCGAGCAACGTACTTATGGTTGAGGGACAGGCTCAATCCGGTGCGGTCAAAGGGTTGACCAACCCCTTCGCACTTTTCAGGCTAATGCACCAGGCTATGGCCGAAAAGGCTGCGGCTTCGTGGTGATGCGGTGGGTTTGCCCGGATAGGGCGGCAAAGGCGGGATCGTGCGCAAGGTCCGCGTTACCCGTTCGCGTTGAAAGCGCGGATCGTTTCTTACCTCAACAGGTAAAAGACGGGGGTCGAAGACGCGAGTGGTATGCGTGATCAATTCCACCTGGTGCCACCGCCCTTGGCGCGGCAGATCCGGTTGGGTCAGATAGGCGGCGCGCAATTCACCTTCCCGCGCTTTCAGGCGGTTGATTTCGGCACGGATTGTGGCCAGTTCGTCGGCGGGCGATTTGGGGTTCATGATCAAATACCATTCTTGATACGTTCCTGCTGACGTTGCCCCATCCAGGTAAAGATATTGCTAAAGAAATTGATTTTTACGCCAGATCCCCTCTGGGGTTCAGCGCGCGCCCAGGCCCGCTTTCATAAGACCCCGGCGCACCGGCCCTAACGAATAGAGAGCGCCCAGCACCCCTGCACGCATATCGCGTAGGGGCCGCGCCGACACCATCGAGGCGCGGTTCAACAGGTCAATCCCGGTCACTCTGGCTTTGACTTCCGGCCAACGGCGGCGCTGATAGTGTGCCAGCATGTCGCCGCTGCCAAGATCGCCGGGGGTTTTTTGCGCCAGATCCAGCAAACAGCCAAGATCAGCAATGCTCATGTTCAGACCCTGCGCCCCGATCGGTGGAATCACATGTGCGGCCTCGGCCATCAGGGCGCTGCGCTGGCCGATGAAGCGGTCGGCAATCTGGCACATCATGGGCCAGACCGAGCGGCGTGTGGCCAGTGTCAGCGGCCCCAGGATGCCTGTCGAGCGTTCAAACATCGCCGCCTCAAATGCGGCGGTGGGCAGGGCGGCAAGCCGTTCGGCCTCGGCGCCGCGTTCCATCCAGATGACCGCAGAAGAGGGGATGCCGTCGCGGTCAGGCAAAGGCACCAGCGTAAAAGGTCCACCGGCACGGTGGATTTCGGTTGAGACGTTGTTGTGCGCGATCGGATGCGTGACAGCAAAGGCCAACGCCTTTTGGCCGTAGCGTGTGGCACGAACACCAATCCCCAGCGCTTCGCGCACCGAAGAATTGCGCCCGTCAGCACCGATCAGCAGCCGCGCAGTGACCTGTGTTGCATCCGAAAGCGTCACCACGGCCCCCGCCTCGCGCGTCACGACGTTGCGGCTGGCCACGCCCGGGCGGAAGCTGACATTGGGCAAATCGGCTAAACGTGCCAGCAATTCGCGCCGCAGCAGCCAATTGGGAAGGTTCCAGCCAAACGGCTCGTCAGAGATGTCACGCGCGTCAAAGTCACGCGTCAACCGCGCCACAGGTTCGGCGCCGCCGGCATCTATGATGCGCATGATCTGCAAAGGTGCCGCATAGGGGGCCAGCCTTTCCCAAAGACCTGCCGCCCGCAGGACGGAAATCGACGGGCGCAAGAGCGCCGTGGTTCGCATATCAGCCCCGGCGTCGGATTCAGCGGTGACAGGGGGGGCCGGATCCACGCAGATCACGCTAAAACCCGCCGTGCCAAAGGCTGCAGCCGCGGTCAACCCGGCAACACCGCCGCCGGAAATAAGCACATCAATCGGTTCACGGTTCAGGCTATCGGACGGGGCTTTGGTTGTCATGACGGCTCTCCTTCAACGGGCTCTCTAACGTGCCGCAGACCGCATGTCCAAGACCGCGCGGCGGGTCAGCCGCCTGCGGTCATCAAAACGAGCAACCCCATGCAGACCGCCGTTGCGATCACGCCAGACAGGATCAATCCGACAAGACCAAAAACGAGCGTGGCGCCCGCAACGACCAGAACGATCGCCAGCGCCAGAATGAACATGAAACGAGTGCCTTTGGTGGTATCAGGCGAGGCGTGCGAGGCCGCGTTGCCCTTGGTGCTGGTAATGGTCATTTCAATGTCTCCGGTTCGCTATCTGCCCGATAGCCGGGCGGTGATACTGGGCGGCGTTGCGTCTCGATAGTGGCGAATTGTCGCAGTGCGGCATATTTTCTCAGCCCCTCAATTTATGCAAGAAGGCCGCCAGATCGCTGGTGTGGTGTTCAATATGGGCCGCGGGTGCGGGGGTCGGGGCGACATGCACGGTGCGCATTCCCATGGCGTGAGGGGCTGCCAGATTGCGCGGATCATCCTCAAACATCGCGGCGCGGCCAGCGGTGATTCCGGCGCGGGCAAAAATCGCCTCAAAAGCGGCGCGTTCGGGTTTGGGGCGAAAGGCGGCGTGTTCAACCCCGTAAACGCCGTCAAAAAGGCCGGTAAGACCGCGTGCCTCCAACACCCGTTCTGCATAGGGGGCGGAGCCGTTGGTGTAGACGATCTTTTGACCCAGAAGGGCTGAAATACCTTGCCGCAGGGCGGGATCCTTGGTCAGGTGCGACAGGGAAATATCATGAACATCAATCAGATAGGGGCCGGGGTCGACGTCATGTTCATGCATCAGCCCGGCAAGCGTGGTGCCGTAAAGCGCCCAGTAATGATGGCGCAGATGGTTGGCGTGATCACGGTCAACGCCCAGCGTCTGCATCACGAATGCGGTCATCCGGACCTCGATCTGATCGAACAGCCGCGCTTCGGGGGGGTAAAGCGTGTTGTCGAGGTCAAAGACCCAGTCGGTGACATGAGAAAAGTGTTCTACGGCCATGGCGACAAGATAGCGCCGCTGCCCGACGGCGGCAAGGTGATGCGTTTTCGGTGGGCTTTTGGCTTGCCCTTTGGGGGCGCACGGGCTTAGTGTCGCGCCCGCAGTTTGAAAGGGCTTTGATGCAGAAAGATGCCTATACGCTGATCCTTGAGGCGATTGATGAGGGGATCTATCGGCCCGGTGATCGGCTGGTCGAGTCTGAACTGGCCGAGCGGCTCGGCGTATCGCGCACACCGGTGCGAGAGGCGTTGCAACGGCTGGAAACGCAATCCATGCTGGCGCGCGACGGGCGCAGCCTTATCGTGGCCTCGCTGGATCATAACCAGTTGGCCGAGCTTTATGTCGTGCGTGCGGAACTGGAGGCGCTGGCCGCCCGCCTTGCCGCCAAACACGCCACCCCCGAAGAAATCCGCGTGCTGGACGATATGGTCAGCGAAGACCGCAGCTATATGCAAGACCCCGAGGCGCTTAGCCGCGCGAACCGGCGTTTTCACAAACAGATTCATCTAGCCTCGCACAACCGGTATCTGGTGCAGCAACTTGATCTGGTGCACCGGTCGATGGCGCTGTTGGCGACAACATCATTGTCGGTCGAGGGCCGGGGCGAAACCGCCTTGGCTGAACATCAGGCGATTGTCGATGCGATCAAGGATGGCAACGCAGAAGCGGCGCAGGCAACGCTGCGCACGCATATATCCCGGGCGTTCGAGACGCGGCTAAAACTGGACGCCGGTGCAGTGACCAAAACCTGAGCCTGTTTCAGGGCGGATCGGGCCGGCCAGAAAGGAACCTCGGGTCACGGCAGGATCAGGTCAATTCCGTGAAGGTCCAGCATCTTTCTGATCTCTTGCGGTGGCTCGCTATCCGTTATCACGATGTCGATCATGTTGGCATGATCCAGCACCACCGGGGCGCGTTTTCCGAATTTGTCGCTAACCGTCACAACGATGCGGACCTGCGCGTTACGCGCGGCAATCCTCGCGATATTGGCTTCTTCAAAGTCGTGCAGCATGAACCCCATGCTGGCATTGATGGCGCCAATTGAAAACACCGCAAACTGGACGTTGAACCGGCCCACCAGTTCCAAAGCCTCGGCGCCAAAGGCACCGCCGTCATGGGGGCGCAACTCGCCTCCGGCCAGAAAGACACGGTTGTTGTTACGCGTGGCCAGCGTCTGCGCGACAAAGATGGAGTTGGTAACGATCAGCAGATCCTTGTGATCCCGCAGTGCCATTGCGACGTAGGCGGTGGTCGACCCGACATCCAGAAACACCGAATCCCCATTGTTGATCGTTCCGGCGGCCAGCCGGGCAAGGCTTTGTTTGATGTCGGATTGGGTATCCATCCGATTTTGAAACGGAAGCTCGTTCAAGTGGTCCAGCAGATGGACCCCGCCATGCACCTTGCGCACCACGCCATTGTCTTCGAGGGAACGGATGTTGCGGCGAATTGTTTCGCTGGAAACCCGCAGCCGTTTGGCCAGGTAATTGACCCGGCATGATCCGCCGGCCTTGCCGATCTCACGCAAAATCTCTTCTTCGCGCTGGTTCGTTGTCTTGGCGATCTTTTGCATGCTGCCTCTTTGGATGCGCCCACATCGATTGGACTGAAAGATAAACCCTGAAAGCGCAACCAAGAAAGATAGCGTCACAAGCTATCTGTTGCAAAGTGTGTTTTTGTTGACGGATTATGTGGCTTAACGTAGGTTTTAAGAAGGGATACCTTTGAAATTTGGAAAAAACATTCACTTTGCCACGGGAGAGGCATCTTGGATAGCGGCAATATAATTCACCGGATCAAGGCGCTACCCTGTTGGAACGGGCAGGTTTCCCTTACCCCGCTGACCGGGGGGATCACGAATATCAACTATCTTGCCGAGGATGATCAGGACCGGTACGCGGTAAGGGTGGGCGAGGATATCCCCGAACATCACGTTATGCGCTTTAATGAGTTAAGCGCCCTTCAGGCGGCTTCTGCGGCCGGGGTGTCGCCAGCAGTCAAGTATAGTGAACCCATGATCACCGTGCTTGATTTCGTCGACGGCCATACCCTGACGCCAGAGGATGTGCGCCAACCCGGCATGCTGCCCCGGATTGTGGATTTGGTCAAAAGATGCCACCGCGAGGTTCCCCGGCATCTGCGGGGGCCCGCGCTGATTTTTTGGGTGTTTCACGTCATTCGTGACTATGGCGCCACGCTGGATGAACGTGAAAGCCGCCATAAAACAGTGGTGCGCGATCTGGTTGCGATCAGCAATACGCTGGAAGCGGCGTCAGGGCCCTTTGATATTGTCTTTGGGCACAATGACCTGTTGGCGGCCAACCTGCTGGATGACGGAAAACGGCTTTGGCTGATCGACTATGACTATGCGGGTTTCAATACGCCGCTATTCGATCTGGGGGGGCTTTCCTCAAACAACGCGCTATCGGGCCGGATGGAGCAGCAAATGCTGGAGCAGTATTTTGAGGCGCCACTGACAGAAGACCTGAGCCGCCGCCATGCCGCGATGAAATGCGCATCGCTGTTGCGTAAAACCATGTGGAGCATGGTTTCTGAGATCACGTCAAAGCTGGATTTCGACTACCGCAAATATAGCGCCGAAAACCTTGCCCGATTTCGCGATGCACACCGCGAATTCCAAAAAACCTACGGAGCAGCCTTATGATTGAATTGCCTACAACCGCCAAGGCTGTGATCATCGGAGGGGGTATTGTCGGCTGCTCGACCGCCTATCATCTTGCCAAACTGGGTTGGACCGATACCGTTCTGCTGGAGCGCAAGAAACTGACCTCGGGGACGACATTTCACGCGGCGGGGTTGGTGGGGCAACTGCGATCAAACGCCAACATCACTCAATTGCTTGGATATTCTGTTGACCTTTACAACCGGATCGAGGCCGAAACCGGGCTTGGCACCGGCTGGAAAATGAACGGCGGCCTGCGGCTGGCGTGTAACGCGCAGCGCTGGATCGAGGTCAAACGCCAGGCCACGACGGCGCGCAGTTTCGGGTTGCAGATGGATCTTTTGACGCCGAATGAGGCAAGGGACCTTTGGCCCCTGATGAATGTCGATGATGTGATCGGTGCGGCCTATATGCCGACCGATGGTCAGGCAAACCCCGCCGATATTACCCAAGCCCTGGCCAAGGGCGCGCGTATGGCTGGCGCGCGCCTCTTTGAAGATACCAAGGTGACGGATATCGAAATCGAAAATGGCCGCATCCGCGCCGTGGTAACGGATCGGGGCCGAATCGAATGTGAGCGCGTGATCTGTTGCGCCGGTCAATGGACCCGCGATTTTGCGGCCCGCTTTGGCGTGAATGTGCCGCTGGTTTCGATGGAACATCAATATATGGTGACCGAGCCCATCAAGGGGGTCACATCCAGCCTTCCAACTTTGCGCGACCCCGACCGGCTGACCTATTACAAGGAAGAGGTCGGCGGTCTGGTAATGGGCGGTTATGAACCCGATCCGATCCCCTGGGCGCGAAACGGAATTCCGAAAGGGTTTCATTATTCCCTTCTCGATAGCAATTTCGACCATTTTGAGCAGCTGATGAAACTGGCGTTGGAACGGGTACCCGCGCTGGAAAATGCGGGCATCAAAACGCTGACCAACGGACCCGAAAGCTTTACGCCGGATGGGAATTTTATCATTGGCGAGGCGCCAGAGCTGAGGAATTTCTTTGTCGGTGCGGGTTTCAACGCATTTGGCATCGCTGCGGGCGGGGGTGCAGGCATGGCGCTGGCGGAATGGGCCCACAAGGGCGAGCCGCCTTTTGATCTTTGGTCGGCGGATATTCGGCGCTTTGGCGCACCCCATTTTGATACCGACTGGGTCCGCACCCGCACGATCGAGGCCTATGCCAAGCATTACACCATGGGCTGGCCGTATGAAGAGAACACGTCAGGCCGTCCCTGCCGCAAATCACCGCTATATGCCCATCTGAAAGAGCAAGGCGCCTGTTTTGGCGAAAAGCTGGGATGGGAACGGCCAAACTGGTTTGCGGACCGCGCGTTGAAAGAAACCCCGGAAGATGACTACAGTTTCGGCCGTCAAAACTGGTTCGATGCCGTCGGCCGCGAACACCGCGCCGCGCGGGAAAGTGCGGTTTTGTTTGATCAAAGCTCTTTTGCCAAATTCGTGCTGAAGGGGCCGGATGCGGCGGCAGCCCTGGGCTGGATTGCCGCGAATGATGTCGACAGGCCGGCCGGTTCGCTGATCTATACGCAGATGTTGAATGATCATGGCGGCATTGAATGCGATCTGACGGTCGGCCGTGTTGCGCAAAACGAATACTACATCGTGACGGGTACGGGCTTTGCCACACATGATCTTGACTGGATAGGCCGCAACATTCCCTCGGGCATGAATTGTCAGCTTTTCGATGTGACCTCATCGAAAGCCGTTCTGTCGTTGATGGGGCCAAAGGCGCGCGCCATCCTGGAAGCGGTGACCCGTAGCGATGTCTCGAACGCGGCTTTCCCGTTTGGCACGCTGCAAATCATTGGGATTGCCGGCTGCCCGGTTCTGGCGTTGCGCGTGACCTATGTTGGTGAATTGGGGTGGGAGCTGCACCTGCCGGTCGAATTCGCCACGACCGTTTACGCCGCGCTGATGCAGGCGGGCAAGGCCCATGGGCTGGTTGATGCCGGCTATCGCGCGATCGAGTCGCTACGGCTGGAAAAAGGCTACCGTGCATGGGGCGCCGACATCGGGCCGGACTATTCGCCCTTTGAATCCGGGTTGGGCTGGGCGGTAAAATTACGCAAGGCAGTTGAATTCAAGGGCCGTGCAGCGGCGCAAGCGGCCAAGGACAACGGCGTCCAGAAGATGTTGGCAGGCTTTACGGTGGACCCCGCTGTCATATTGCTTGGACGAGAAACGATCTACCGTAACGGGACACGGGCCGGTTGGTTAAGCAGCGGTGGCTATGGCTACACGATCGGAAAATCCATCGGCTATGGTTATATCCGCCATTCGGGCGGGGTAGATCGCGCCTATATCGAGGCAGGTCAATATGAACTGGAAGTCGCGACCGAGCGGGTTCCGTGCAAAGTGCATATGGACCCGCTTTATGATCCGCACATGACACGGGTAAAGGGCTGATGTGGGCGCCTGACCAAACAGACAGCCGGGGCCAAACGCGCGTGTTAAGGGAGTAAGTTTTTTGGAAATTTCGAAAAACCCGGAAGGAAAGATCCAAATTCAGCGCTTGCTCGCGGATTGTCTGGCACTGGCGGACCTCGCGGCCGAGGCAGCGCGGGGGTATTTTCGAAGCGATCTGGGGGTAAGCTTCAAAGCGGATGCAAGCCCGGTGACACAGGCCGATCAGGCGATAGAATGCCTCGTGCGCGAATGGATAGCGCAGCGATACCCCGATCATGGCATTCTGGGCGAGGAATACGGCGCGAACTTTACCGGCAAGACACATTGCTGGGTGATTGATCCCATTGATGGGACGCGTTCGTTCATTTCCGGGTTTCCGCTGTTTGGCTTTTTACTGGCGCATCTGACGGATGGAGAGCCGCAAATCGGGGTTATCAGCCTTCCGATGCTGAATGAGGTATACGCGGGGGTGAAAGGGCAGGGGGCCACCTGTAACGGCACCCCGATCAGCGTATCGCAAACCCGGAAGCTGGATCAGGCTACACTCTATATAAATGAGGGCGACAAAATCCACGCCACGCAGCCTGCGGTCCTGTCGCGATTGCTATGCGCCGGGCAGACAAGACGGTTTTGCTATGACTGTTATCCGCATGCCCTGTTGGCCGCAGGCCATGTCGATGTCGTCGTTGATTACGATCTGAAGCCTTACGACATCATGGCCCTGCGCCCCGTAGTGACCGAGGCCGGCGGCATTCTGACCGATTGGGCGGGGCAGGTGCCGGGCCTGAGTTATGAAGGCCCGATCCTTTCGGCGGCCACGCATGATCTGCACAAGGAGGTATTGGCACTTTTGCACGATTGATACGGCAGCCACAGATCGCGCGGTATGAGATGAAAACCCCTGTGGTTGCAATATCTTGAAAGGATGCGCTTTTTTGGGGACCAGTTCCAAGACTGGTTTGATGCAAGCACCGGGACAGAATGCAAAAAGTTATGGACAAGTGTAGGGTATGGGACAATCCTGACATCTACTCGCAAAGAGTACGCGGCCAACCGTTGCAACTACGCATTCTGGCCGAAGAAAAATCTAAAAACTGCTGCGGGTCAAACGGTTTGACGTGCAGAACCAAAAGGGAGGAAATCTTGACCAATTTCATGAAAACGACCGCGCTGTCGCTAGCCGCACTTGCGGTGGCATTGCCTTCGCTGGCGGGTGAAATCACCGTCTACACCGCCTATGAGGAAGACGAGATTGCCGATTATGTCGCCGCCGCTGAACAGGCGCTACCAGATCTGAAGATCAATGTGTTGCGCCTTTCCACCGGCACGCTGGCCGCGCGCCTGATTGCCGAGGCGGCCAACCCGCAGGCTGACATGCTCTGGGGGCAGGCGATCACTGCGACGATGGACCCGCAGATCATCGACCAACTTGAACCCTATGTGGTGAAAGGCGGCGAAGTTCTGGATGCCCGCTACCGCGACCCAGAGAACCGTTGGTTTGCACCCACCGGTTATATGGGCACCTTTTGCGTGAATACCGAACGGCTGGCAGCCAAGGGTCTTCCGATGCCGAAAAGCTGGAAGGATCTGGAAAACCCCGCCTTCAAGGATGAAATATTGATGCCCGATCCCACATCGTCGGGCACGGGGTATCTGCATGTCATTTCGCTTTTGCAAACCTTGGGCGATGAGGAGGGGTGGGCACAGCTTGAGCGCGTTGACAAGAATATCGCACAATATACCTCGTCTGGCTCAAAACCGTGCAAATCGGCGCGGGCTGGTGAATATACCGTTGGCATTTCACTGGCGATCACCGGGATCCAGTCCATCGAGGCCGGTTACCCGCTGGCCGTGGTGTTCCCGCAAGAGGGCACCGGCTATGAACTGGAGGCAGCCGGCCTGATGAAGGCCTCTGACAACAAGGAAGACGTCAAGCGCTTTATGGATTGGCTGCTGACAGCAGATGCAGCCAGCCATTACAGCCAGTTCAAGATCCTGATCACCATTCCGGGCGTGGAACCTGCCGAAAGCACCATTGCAGCCGGGGTTCCGCGTGATCTGGGCACGATCCTTGCCAAGCAGGACTTTGCAGAGTCGGCCGCGCATCAAAGCGAGATCCTTGACACCTGGAAGGAAAAGTTCGGGCGCTGACACGCCGCCTGATCGCACGCACCCGGCCAAAGGGTCGGGTGCCGTTTTCTGACCAACATCACGGGGTTCCAATGTATCTCGACGTTCGCGACGCGACCAAGAAGTATGGCGCGTTCACTGCCCTTGATGGGGTATCCATGTCTATCGACGCGGGCCAGTTTGTTTGCCTGCTGGGCCCTAGCGGCTGCGGCAAGACGACGTTGCTGCGGCTGATTGCGGGGCTGACGGATTTCAACTCTGGCAAGATCCTGCTTGAAGGGGCCGACCTTTCAGCGGTGCCTGCCCGCAAGCGCGGGTTTGGCATTGTTTTTCAGTCCTATTCGCTGTTTCCAGACATGACTGTTGCGCAGAATGTGGGGTATGGGCTGAAAATTCGTGGCAAGGGCAGGGCTGACATACGCGCCCGTGTGTCTGACCTGCTTGAGCTTATCAAACTGCCGCAACTGGCTGATAGCTATCCGGGCCAACTGTCTGGCGGCCAACAACAGCGCGTAGCACTGGCACGCGCTATCGCGGTCGACCCGCGCTTGCTGTTGCTGGATGAGCCGCTTTCGGCGCTGGATGCCAAGGTAAGGGTGGAATTGCGCACCGAGATCCACGCGTTGCAAAAATCGCTGGGCATTCCAACCTTGATGGTCACCCATGATCAGGAAGAGGCGCTGGCGCTGGCTGACAAGATTATTTGCATGCGTGGTGGCGCGATCGTCCAGTCCGGCACGCCAGAGCAGCTTTATTTATCCCCAAAAACCAGTTTTGTGGCTGCTTTTATGGGCATAAGCAATCTGATCGCGCCAGAGGCGTTGAAAAACCTGATGCCCGCGCTTCTTGCGGGGCAACCGCGCCAGGGCCGCTATCTGGCCTGTATCCGGCCAGAGCAAATCGCGCTGCAACCCGATACATCGGGCACATCGCGGATCAGGGAAATCGAGTTTCTGGGCAATCTGCGCCGCATCGGGCTTGATAGTCCCGCAGGCCCGCTGGTGGCCGAAGTGTCGGGGCGTGTTGCAATGGAAAAGGGGCAGGCAGTGCGCCTGACGATCCGCCCCGAGGATTGCTCCTGGGTTGCCGATGACAGCGACGGGCCTGTGAAATGACGTCTGCGGCCACGGACCCCACTTTGCCGCGCCGCCGCGCATTTGATGCCGACAGGCTGTTCATTGCGGCCTGTGTCATTTTGCCGTTTCTTGGGCTTTTGCTGTTTTTCGCCTATCCGATGGTTATCGTGTTCCTTCGCTCGATCACCCAGGGCGACGGTAGTTATGGGTTTGGCAACTATGCCGAAGTTCTGGCTACACGCGGGTTTTGGCGCGCCACCTCTCATTCGCTTCTTATGACGGCAGCCACTACGGTGATTTCGGTTGCGGGCGGCTTTATCGTTGCAATGGGGCTTTACCGTTGCAGCCTGCCGGGCAAATGGCTGATCCGCAGCGCAATTTTATTGCCGCTGCTGGCGCCCTCCCTGGTGCAGGGGCTGGGGTTGATTTTCCTTTTGGGCCGCAACGGCATCATCAGCCGTATGCTGGGTATCGAGATTGAGATTTATGGCTTTTGGGGGCTTTTGATCGCCAATACGTTCTACGCGCTGCCGCAGGCGGTGATGATTATCGGCGCGGCCCTGATGCTTTTGGATGCGCGTATCTATGAGGCGGCCGAGGTCATGGGCACGCGCCCTCTTCGGCAGTTTCGCGACCTGACCCTGCCGGCCGCCAAATTCGGCATTCTCAGCGCGACATTCGTGGTGTTTACCATAACGATTACCGATTTTGGTAACGCTGCCGTGATCGGTGGCGATTACTCGGTTCTGGCTACCGAGATTTATCGTCAGGTTGTGGGGCGGCGTAATTTCAATATGGGGGCGGTGATCGGCATCATCCTGCTGCTGCCAACGGTTCTGTCCTACTATATCGAACGTCAGGCATCGCGGCGCATGCGCGGTGGCAAAAGCACGGATATCCAACCCTTCAGACCGGTTTTTCTGGCGATACGCGACATTCCGGTTGGGGTGCTTTGCTTTTTGATCTCGGCGGCCTCTGCTGCGGTGATTTTTACGGTGGTCTATGCCAGCTTTGTAAAGCTTTGGCCCTATAATTTCACGCTGACGTTGAAAAACTACACGATCACGCTGGCGGGGGGATATTCATCGTTGTGGATCACGATCTATGTATCGGTATTTGCTGCGGTATTCGGAACGGTTGGCGTATTTGCGCTTGGCATCGGCCTGCGCCGGGCCCCGGCGATGATCGCGCGGCCCTTGCAGGTGCTGGCCGCCATGCCTGCCGCAGTGCCGGGTATGGTGCTGGGTCTTGCCTATATTCTGACGTTCAACTCACCCGCGACGCCGCTTTATCTGCTTTACGGCACCGCCACGTTGATCATTGTCGTGAATTTTTACCACTACCACACTCAGGCGTTTTTGACGATCCAGACTGGCTTTCAGCAGTTTCCCGAGGCGTTGGAGGAAGCCGCAACAAGCCTTGGGGCGGGCAGGGCACGCATTGCGCGCAACGTCATAGCCCCCTTCATGATGCCAATGCTGGTGTCGGTGCTGTTCTTTTTGTTCATGCGTTCGATGGTTACCTTGTCAGCGGTGATTTTCCTGACGACACCCGATCTGAGTGTGGCGGCCGTTACGATCATGCGTTTGGATGATTCCGGCAGAACGGCGCAGGCTGCGGCATTCTCGACCTGCGTCATGGCGATTGTTGCGGTATCATTGCTGCTTATGAGGGGTATTCTAAGCGCACTGCGCGCGCGTGCTGCGCAATAGTGGTGTGGCCAATGCCATCAACGGGAAAAGGGGCAGATCCCTGATTACGGTCAGGCGTAGGTTGGAGGATAACCTGCCCGGACGCTGAAATCAGCAAGAGCCCGGAAAGCAAAAAGGGCCGGCTGTTGCGCCGGCCCTTTGGGTGTGGGTATTGGAACGCTCAGCCTTTCAGGGCTTTGCCAAGGTATTCATCAACCTTTTCAAGGTAACCCATCGTGGTCAGCCATTTCTGATCCGGTCCGATCAGCAGCGCGAGGTCTTTGGTCATGTGACCATCCTCAACTGCCTGCACGGTGACTTTTTCGAGCGTATCGACAAAACGGGCAAGTGCGGCGTTGTCATCCAGCTTGGCACGATGCTTCAACCCGCCGGTCCAGGCAAAGATCGACGCGATCGAGTTGGTCGAGGTGGCCTTGCCCTTCTGATGTTCGCGGTAGTGGCGGGTCACGGTGCCATGGGCGGCTTCTGCCTCGACCGTTTTTCCATCGGGGGTCATCAGCACCGACGTCATCAGGCCAAGGCTGCCAAAGCCCTGCGCGACGGTATCGGACTGCACGTCGCCGTCATAGTTCTTGCATGCCCAGACATAGCCGCCCGACCATTTCATCGCCGATGCAACCATATCGTCGATCAGACGGTGTTCGTAATGAATGCCGGCTTTCTTGAATTGCTCTTCGAATTCTTCTTCATAAACCTTCTGGAACAGGTCCTTGAAACGCCCGTCATAGGCCTTGAGGATGGTATTTTTGGTCGACAGATAGACCGGCCACCCTTTCAACAAACCATAATTCAAGGACGAGCGTGCAAAGTCGATGATTGAATCGTCAAGGTTGTACATACCCATCACGACACCAGCCGACGGCGCGTCGTAGACGTCACGCTCGATCACCGTGCCATCCTCACCGACGAACTTCAGTGTCAGTTTGCCTTTGCCGGGAAAGCGGAAATCGGTGGCGCGGTATTGGTCGCCAAAGGCGTGGCGACCCACGACGATCGGCTGGGTCCAGCCCGGCACCAGCCGCGGCACGTTCTTGCAGATGATCGGTTCGCGGAAAATCACGCCGCCCAGAATGTTGC
The DNA here is from genome assembly GCF_047638075.1 of Phaeovulum sp. Classification (NCBI taxonomy): domain Bacteria; kingdom Pseudomonadati; phylum Pseudomonadota; class Alphaproteobacteria; order Rhodobacterales; family Paracoccaceae; genus Phaeovulum; species Phaeovulum sp. Next base: position 11,048 of record NZ_JBLJBV010000081.1, on the reverse strand, counting down.
GGATCGTGCCGTTTGGCGATTTCCACATCTGTTTGAGGCCAAATTCCTCGACCCGTGCTTCATCCGGGGTGATTGTGGCGCATTTGACGCCAACGCCGTATTTCTTGATCGCTTCGGCGCTGTCGATGGTGATCTGGTCGTTGGTCCGGTCGCGTTCCTCGATGCCCAGGTCGTAGTATTTCAGGTCCAGATCCAGATAGGGCAGGATCAATTTTTTCTTGATGAAATCCCAGATGATCCGGGTCATTTCATCGCCGTCCAGTTCGACAACGGGGTTGGCTACCTTGATCTTCGACATTGCGCCCTCATGCGGTTTGAGATTCGGTTGCGGTGGTCATAGCGTAATGGCGGGTCTTTGGGAAGGGCGGTATGCGGTTGTATACCGAAAAGGCGCTCAAGCCAGTTCGCCCATCCACAGATCAAAGCTGAACGTCAACCCCGAGGCCCGCATCCGGGTGATCTTGTCTTCCAGCAAGGCGCGCATCCGCGACGGCTCAAGCGGGGTGTCCCAGTCGTCCTCGCCGTCAAGCCCCATGATCGCAAAGTCGATCCTGCCGACCACCTTTTCGCCGCGATGCTCGTTCACCTCCATTGAATGGACCCATTCGCCAAGCGCTGGCAGGCGTGAGGCCAGATGCGCCAGATCCTCCAGTGAAGTTACCTTCACGGGCTCTTCGTTCAAAAGCGTGCTGAGCGCGCTGTCGGTCAGGTCTTGCCGGTATTGTGTCATTCAATCCTCGGTAAAGTAGGCCCGCGTTTTGGCGCGCACCCAGGGCCAAAGGCCGGGGGCGCCGCGCGCAACCTTTGCGCCGACGCGGGTTTCAAGCTGTTCGGCGGTGACATCAAAGGCCGGCCAGGTGCCGCCACCCAAGGCGACGTTATGCATCACCGGCTGCACCCGGTCCAGCGATTTGGCAAAGACCGCGTCAGCGGTTTCAGCCGCCTCGAACTCTTCCCACAATGCGCGAAGATCATCGCGCAGGTCATTGGGAAGAAGCCCGAATATCCGTTCTGCCGCCTGCAACTCTGCGGCATGGATTTCTGCAGATCCATGGACCGTGCCATTGGCCGAATGGATGGGTACATCGCCCACGTCAATCTCAACCAGATCGTGAAGGATCAGCATTTTGACGACCCGGTTGATGTCAACACCCGGGGCCGCCTGATCGGCCAGAATCATGGCGTAAAGCGCCAGATGCCAACTATGCTCTGCCGAGTTTTCGCGCCGTGATCCATCGACCAGGCTGGTTGCGCGCAACACATGCTTCAACCGGTCCGCCTCCATCAGAAAGGCAAACTGCGCCTCCAGCCGGTCGGTCATTTCGGTGCCTTGCGAAAGTTGGCGGCGGCCTGCTCCAGGTATTTGCGGCCTCTCGCTTCCGCCTGACGGATCCTGATCGCGGTCAGGAACGCCTCCTCGACGGTGGGGGACAGCGTTCCGATCGCCTTTGAGACCTGCATGAACAACCGTTCCTCGCCGGTCTCTTCCATCAGCGCCAGAGTGTCACGCGCGAGGGCATCCGCCAGATCGTCGATCAGCGCCATGGATCAGCGCGACCCTTCGGTCAGACGGCGTTTGACATAGCTTTGCACCGTCTCGATCATCGGCTTCATATGGGCGTCTTCGTCCTTGAAGAAGTGATCCGCACCCTCGACCTGCTCATGGGTTACGGTAATGCCCTTTTGCTCGCGCAGTTTGGCGACCAGGTTCGCGGTATCTTTTGGCGGCGCGACACGGTCAGCGCTGCCGTTGATGATCAGACCTGAGGCAGGGCAAGGCGCAAGGAACGAAAAGTCATACATGTTTGCCGGGGGCGCAACAGAGATGAAGCCGGTGATTTCAGGGCGGCGCATCAAAAGCTGCATCCCGATCCAGGCCCCGAAACTGAACCCTGCAACCCAGCAATGCTTGGAGTTGGGATTCATCGTTTGCAGGTAATCCAGCGCCGAGGCGGCATCGGACAATTCGCCAATGCCCTGATCATATTCGCCCTGGCTGCGCCCCACACCGCGAAAGTTGAAACGCAGCACGGTAAAGCCGAGCTTATGGAAGGCGTAGTGCAGATTATAGACCACGCGGTTGTTCATCGTGCCGCCAAATTGCGGATCGGGGTGCAAGATGATTGCAATGGGGGCATCGGGCGCGGCCTGCGGGTGGTAGCGGCCTTCAAGGCGCCCCTCGGGGCCGGGAAAAATCACTTCGGGCATGGGTCTCGCCTGCTTTTATCTCGCGGGGGTCCTTGCAATACCATACTTGACGGTTTCACTCAGACACCCTAGGACGGGTCCAACCACGGCGGGATGCCGGGTTGCCGGGTGGAAGTGAGTTAAGCGGCCTTCCGCGCGACGTCAATGCTCTGCTATGGTTCTGCACATCTTAGGATGATGCAGGGGCGGGTAGAGAAGGGATTAGGCATGAAGCTTTCAACCAAGGGTCGCTACGCAATGGTGGCACTGGTCGATCTGGCAACGGTGGGGGATGATCATATGACATCGCTGGCCGCGATTTCCAAACGGCAGGATATTTCACTGCCGTATCTGGAGCAGCTTTTTGTAAGGCTGCGCCGGGCTGAACTGGTAACTTCGGTGCGCGGTCCCGGAGGCGGTTATCGCTTGGCCCGCGATCTTGCGGACATCCGCATCAGCGAGGTTTTTGAGGCGGTCGATGAAACCGTCAGTGCGCTGCATGTGGGGGCAGGGGCAACGGGTGGTATTTCGGGCAGCCGTGCTCAGTCACTATCAAACCGGCTATGGGAAAGCCTGTCGGCGCAGGTCTATGTGTTCTTGCATCAGACGACCCTGGCTGACGTGGTGAACAATGGGCTTAAACCCTGCCCGGCTGTGCCCCATCTGTTTGCGGTGGTGGACGAATGAAGGTTCTGGGCGCCTTTGAGGCTGTTGGTCAGGGGAAAAGCCCCGCGCGGGCGTTTTCCTGCCGGATCACAGACGCAAGAGAACGAATCGCACGGCGTTGGTTGAACGTTTCTGCACGGTGGGGGCAAGGATGAGCGCGAGGCTCTATCTCGATTGGAACGCGACGACACCGCTGCGCCCCGAAGCGCGGGCCGCGATGATTGCGGCAATGGAAGTGGTCGGCAACCCGTCATCGGTTCATGCCGAGGGGCGTGCGGCCAAAGGACTGATCGAAAGGGCGCGGGCGCAGATTGCACAAGCCATGGGGGCCGAAGGCGCGGATGTCGTTTTCACCTCTGGCGCGACCGAAGCGGCCGCCCTTGCACTCACCGCGCGCGATGTGCTTTGCGCCGAGGTTGAACATGACGCGGTGCTGGCGTGGTGCCGCCCGGAATTGCCGGTGGACGGGGCAGGGCGCGTTACGGTGGCCGAACCGGGACGCTCGGCGCTGCAACTGGCCAATTCTGAAACCGGCGTGGTGCAGGCATTGCCCGAGGGTCTTTGGATGTCGGACCTGACGCAGGCTTTTGGCAAGGTTCCCTTCGCGTTCAACTGGTTGGGCATCCACACTGCCATGGTCTCTGCCCATAAGCTGGGCGGACCAAAGGGGGTGGGCGCGCTGGTTGTGCGCCGCGGCACGGAAATTCCAGCACAGATCCGGGGCGGCGGTCAGGAAATGGGGCGCCGCGCCGGCACTGAAAACCTGATCGGCATCGCAGGTTTTGGGGCCGCGGCCGAGGCTGCCGCCCGCGATCTGGCCGCAGGGGTTTGGGAAGAAGTTGCAGAAATTAGAAACATTCTAAAATTAACTCTGGAAGCTTCGGCCGAAGGTGTTATCTTCCCAGGTTGGGAGACTGAGAATGAAAGTGGGGCGACATCGGGACACGGCGCTACGCGCTTGCCCAATACCTTGTGTATCCTGACGCCGGGCTGGAAAGGCGAGACGCAAGTAATGCGGATGGACCTGGCAGGGTTTGCCGTTTCGGCCGGATCAGCCTGTTCTTCGGGCAAGGTGCGATCCAGCCGCGTGCTGCGGGCGATGGGATATGATGAGGCAAGGGCGGGTGCGGCACTTCGGGTGTCGATCGGGCCAGGGGTCGGGCGTGATGACGTATTGCGCTTTGCCGACGCTTTGGGGGCCGCCTTGAAACGGCACCGTGAACGCGCGGCTTGACCCGCGTAGATTGGGAAGAACGAAATGACGACCATGGAAAATGAACTGGAAGTTCGGGAAGGTGTCGACAGGGAAACGGTCGAAGCGGTCCAGAACATGGGCAGCTACAAATACGGCTGGGAAACCGATGTTGAAACCGAATTCGCGCCCAAAGGCCTGAACGAAGATATCGTGCGGCTGATTTCTGCGAAAAACGGCGAACCAGAGTGGATGACTGAGTGGCGGGTATCGGCATTCAATCGCTGGCTTACGATGACCGAGCCGAAATGGGCGATGCTGCACTATCCCGAAATCGACTACCAAGACCTTTACTATTATGCCAAGCCCAAAAGCTTGCAAGAAAAGCCAAAGTCGATTGACGATGTCGACCCAAAACTGCTGGCCACCTATGAAAAACTGGGCATTCCCCTGCAAGAGCAGATGATCCTGGCCGGGGTCGAGGGGGCCGACGGGGTGATCGCGGATGCGCGCAAGGTCGCGGTGGACGCGGTTTTTGACTCGGTATCCCTGGGCACGACATTTCAGGCGGAACTGGCAAAATCGGGCGTGATTTTCTGTTCAATCACCGATGCAATCGTCAAATATCCCGATCTGGTTAAGAAATATCTGGGCTCGGTGGTGCCGCAGTCGGACAACTACTTTGCAACCTTGAATTCGGCAGTGTTTACGGCCGGCTCTTTTGTCTACATCCCGCCAAACACGCGCTGCCCGATGGAATTGTCGACCTATTTCCGGATCAACGCGGAAAATACCGGCCAGTTTGAACGCACGCTGATCATTGCCGATAAAGGCAGTCATGTCAGCTATCTGGAGGGCTGTACCGCGCCCAAACGCGACACGGCGCAGCTTCATGCTGCGGTGGTCGAGATTGTCATCCTTGAGGACGCCGAGGTCAAATATTCGACCGTGCAAAACTGGTTCCCGGGCGATGAAGAGGGCAAGGGCGGTATCTACAACTTCGTCACCAAGCGCGCGGACTGCCGCGAAGACCGCGCCAAGGTGATGTGGACGCAGGTCGAAACCGGATCGGCGATCACCTGGAAATACCCGTCGTGCATTCTGCGCGGTGATGAAAGTTCGGGCGAGTTCTATTCGATCGCGATTGCCAACAACATGCAGCAGGCCGACACCGGCACAAAGATGATCCACTTGGGCAAGAATACGCGCTCGCGGATCGTTTCCAAGGGGATCTCGGCGGGGAAAGCGCAAAACACCTATCGGGGGCTGGTTTCCATGCACCCACGGGCCAAGAATTCGCGCAATTATACGCAATGCGACAGCCTTCTGATCGGGGATCAATGCGGCGCGCATACCGTGCCCTACATCGAGGTCAAGAATAATTCGAGCCGCGTTGAGCATGAAGCGACCACCTCGAAGGTGGACGACGATCAGCTGTTCTACTGCCGCGCGCGCGGCATGGATGAAGAAGAGGCGGTGGCGCTGGTCGTCAACGGCTTCTGCCGCGAGGTGCTGCAAGCGCTGCCGATGGAATTTGCCATGGAGGCACAAAGCCTCGTTGCGATCAGCCTCGAAGGCTCGGTCGGGTAAGGGAATAGGATAGAAAAATGCTGGAAATCAAGAACCTGCACGTCAAACTTGAAGAAGAAGACAAGGTGATCCTGAAGGGGGTGAACCTGACCGTCGGCGCGGGCGAAGTGCATGCGATCATGGGGCCGAACGGGTCAGGGAAATCAACGCTGAGCTATGTGCTCTCTGGGCGCGATGGCTATGAGGTGACCGAGGGGGCCGCCACGCTGTTGGGGGCTGATCTTTTGGAAATGGCCCCCGAAGAGCGCGCGGCGGCAGGTTTGTTTTTAGCCTTCCAATATCCGGTTGAAATTCCTGGTGTCGGCAATATGACCTTTTTGCGCACCGCCGTGAACGCGCAGCGCAAGGCACGCGGCGAGGAAGAGTTTTCGGCGGGTGAATTCTTGAAACTGGTTCGTCAAAAGGCCAAAACGCTGAAAATTGACGCGGAAATGCTGAAACGCCCGGTCAATGTGGGATTCTCGGGCGGCGAAAAGAAGCGCAACGAGATTTTGCAGATGGCGATGTTGGAACCAAAGATGTGCATCCTGGATGAGACGGATTCCGGGCTGGACGTGGACGCGATGAAGCTGGTGGCCGATGGTGTGAACGCGCTGCGCGATGCTGGGCGCTCATTCCTGGTTATCACGCATTATCAACGCCTTTTGGACCATATCACACCTGATGTCGTGCATATCATGGCAGAGGGGCGGATCATCAAATCCGGTGGCCCGGAACTGGCGCTTGAGGTCGAACAGAACGGTTACGCCGATCTTCTGGCGGAGGCGGTGTAATGTCTTTGGTGCAGGCGAAAGAAAGCGCGCTGACGGTGCGTTTGGCCGCGCTGCCGCTGCCGCAGGGTGGGTTTTCCCGCGCGGCGCGTGCCGCGGCCTTGGGGCGGCTACAGGCAATGGGATTGCCAGGTAAACGCGATGAGTATTGGCGCTTTACGGACCCGTCGGCGCTGATCGCGGCAGAGCCAACCGCCGCCGCGGTGCAGGATATGGGCGACGAGTCGCCCTTGTTTGACGGGTTTGACCGGTTGAAAATGGTCTTTGTCGACGGCGTGTTTGATCCCGCACAATCGGATGATCTTGCACTGGCCGGGGTCGAGATAACGCGCCTGGCCACGGCAGACGCCGCTGATATCCACTGGGCGCAGGGCCTTTATGGCAAGCTGGAGGAAAGCGGGCAGAGCCCGGTCGCGCGGCCGCTCGCAGCGCTGAACACCGCTGCGGCGCAAGATGGTGTGCTGATCCGCGTTACTGGTAAAGCCTCTAAACCCGTGCATCTGATTTATGACCATATATCAGATACTTCTGATGTGACATTGCACCACTGCATCAAGATTGAGGCAGGGGCTGACATGACATTGCTGGAAAGTGGGCCGGCGGGCGCACGGTTCAACAACCTGCTTGAGGTGGACGTGGCCGAGGGCGGCCGGTTCCATCATATCCGCGTGCAAGGGCGTGACCATGAACGCCGCGCGGTCACGCATGTCTTTGCCAAGGTGGCCACGGACGCGCTGTTCAAATCGTTCACGCTGACAGCCAACGGCGCGTTGACGCGCAATGAGGTTGTGATCGACATTCCGGGTGATGATGCGGTCGCGCATGTTGCGGGTGCGGCGTTGGGCGATGCGGCGATTGATCCGTTCCACCATGACGATACGGTATTCATGACCCATCAGGGCCTGCGTTGCGAAAGCCGTCAGGTCTTCAAGAAGGTTCTGAAACACGGCGCTGTCGGGGTTTTTCAGGGTAAGATCCTGGTCAAACCCGGCGCACAAAAGACGGATGGCTATCAGATCAGCCAAGCGTTGCTGTTGGATGATGACAGCCAGTTTCTGGCAAAGCCCGAACTGGAAATCTATGCCGATGATGTGAAATGCAGCCACGGATCAACCACGGGCGCGATCGACGAGCGGGCACTTTTCTACCTGCGCTCGCGTGGCGTTTCCGTTGATGAGGCCACGGCGCTTTTGGTGTTGTCCTTCCTGGCCGATGCGATTGCCGAAATCGAAGACGAGGCGCTTCAGGCTGAGATCATAGCCCGGCTTGAGGCGTGGATGGCCCGGCACAAGAGGTAAGCGATGCGTCAAATGGGCGTTGTCCCGAAGATCGTGACAACCTGGGCCAGGCCACGCGTTGTGATGCGCGCGATCCTGGCGCAGGGGCCCCGAGAGGACCGGGCGTTGGCCACGCTGTTAGGGGCTTGTGTGGTGCTTTTTGTAGCGCAGTGGCCAATGCACGCCCGCGCTGCCTATCTTGACCCGACGATCCCGTTGGAGGCGCGTTTATCAGGGGCGCTGATGGGGGCGGTTTTTCTGTTGCCGGTTCTGGCTTATACGATAGCGGGGCTAAGCCACGTTGTGATAAGGGTTTTCGGGGGCAGGGGCAGCCATTCCAGCGCGCGCATTGCGCTGTTCTGGGCGCTCTTGGCGGTGTCCCCGTGGATGCTGCTGCATGGGTTGGTCGCGGGTTTCGTCGGGTCGGGCGCTGCGCTATCGTTGGTAGGGGCGGCCGTTGGCCTGGGGTTTTTGTTGATCTGGGGCGCGGGTTTGCGCGTCGCGGAATTTGAGGGGTGAGTATGGACCTGCGGCTAAGCCATTTGCTGGATCTGATGCGTGAAACGGTCTTGTCGCCGCGTACCGGTGTGCCCCGGCTTCTTGCCCTTAATCCGCCGATGGAGGCGCGCTGGATCGCGGCCGGCGCGGTGGTTTCCACCTCTGCGGTTCTGGCCTATCTGGCCAATATCCTGTTTCCGGTTCACGTTGCAACCCCTTGGGATTGGCTGACATCTTCGCCGTTGAAGATGGTGGTTTCGCAATCCGTGGGGGTATTGTTCACTGCTGGTGCGATGGCGTTTGTTGGTCAGCGTTTTGGCGGAAGCGGTACCTTTGCCGATGCGCTTTTGTTGACCGTCTGGATGGAGTTCGTCACCCTTTGCGTGCAGATCCTTCAGGTGGTGATGATGTTGGTTTTTCCGTTGGTCGCCCAGCTGCTGGGGCTGGTCGCCTTTGGGTTGGTGTTTTGGCTGGTCGTGCGCTTTACTGCCGAGCTACACGGTTTTTCGAATGTTTTCGCGGTGTTGCTTGGCGTTCTTGCGACGCTATTGGGGGGTGCTTTGGTTGCGGGAATTGTGATGAGCATGCTGGGCCTCGTGCCCACGACGGGGATATGATCCATGTATGACGTTGAAAGAATTCGCGCCGAATTTCCGATCCTGCATCGGCAGGTCAATGGCAAACCGCTGGTTTATCTTGATAACGGCGCGTCTGCACAAAAACCACAAGTGGTGATCGACGCGATAACGCAGGGTTATGCAGAAGAATATGCCAATGTTCACCGTGGGTTACACTACCTTTCAAATCTTGCTACCGAAAAATATGAATCCGTCCGCAGCACGGTTGCACGGTTTTTGAACGCGCCTTCCGAAGATGAAATCGTGTTTACCGCCGGGGCGACGATGGGCATCAATCTGGTGTCTTACAGCTGGGCCGCCCCCCGGATGCAGCCGGGTGACGAGATTGTCCTGAGCGTGATGGAGCATCATGCCAATATCGTGCCGTGGCATTTTTTGCGCGAGCGGCAGGGGATAGTGCTTAAATGGGTGGAACCAGAGGCCGATGGGTCGCTCTCGGCTGCGGCAGTGTTGGCCGCGATCGGGCCGCGTACGCGGCTGGTGGCAATTACCCATATGTCGAACGTGCTGGGAACCTTGGTTGATGTGGGGGCGATCTGTAAAGGCGCGCGGGCGTTGGGCGTTCCGGTTTTGGTGGATGGCAGTCAGGCCGCAGTTCATCTTCCGGTGGATGTCGCGGAATTGGGCTGCGACTTCTATGCTATTACCGGACATAAGTTATATGGGCCAAGTGGTTCTGGGGCGATCTTCATCCGTCACGATAGGATGGAGGAAATGCGCCCCTTCATCGGTGGCGGCGATATGATCCATGAAGTCACCCGCGATGCCGTAAGCTATGCGGCCCCACCGATGCGCTTTGAGGCGGGCACGCCAGGTATTGTGCAGCAGATCGGTCTGGGGGTCGCGCTGAACTACATGATGGGTCTTGGCATGGACAACATTGCCGCACATGAGGCAGATCTGCGCGACTATGCCCAAGCGCGGTTCAAAGATCTGAATTGGCTGAATGTCCAGGGTAACGCGCCGGGGAAGGGGGCCATATTTTCCATGACGTTACAGGGCGCAGCGCATGCGCATGACATTTCGACCATTCTCGACAAACGGGGGGTCGCGGTCCGCGCTGGCACGCATTGCGCAATGCCCCTTATGCAGCATCTTGGCGTTTCCGCGACGGCGCGCGCCTCGTTCGGGCTTTATAATACCCGCGCCGAGGTGGATGCGTTGGTTTCGGCGCTGGAACTTTGCCGTGAACTGCTGGGCTAGGCGCTTTGCCCGGCGGGCCGCCTGATATTGATTTTCAGGATTGGGCTTTCAACCCATTGCAGCGCTCGCCGCTTGCCGTTATAGAAGCCGCGTAACAGCCTCTGGTTTTAACCAGAAACGCAATGAAGATAGATGGTTCCGTAGCTCAGCTGGATAGAGTACTTGCCTCCGAAGCAAGGGGTCACGCGTTCGAATCGCGTCGGGACCACCATTTTTCAAAGTATCGAAACCCCATAATTACACCTTCGGCGCCGGACCGGCCCCGCGCAGATCGATGCTGCGGAACGCCTTAATTGGGGGACCTGCGCCATAGCGGGTGCGTCTACATATCATCATGCGACTGCAGGCGCGCACTATGCGTGAATGGGGTAAGCGGTGTGCCAGCCCCGTGGTTTCGATTTGATGTGATTTCGGGCATGCCGTTTTGCAACTGAGTTTGCGGGAGGCTGGGCATGGGGCACCAAAATTAGCACCGGATGGAGGTGCGCGGATCGAGGTCCATGATGGCCCGGCCGGACGTCGGCGCTGGCCGGATGACATCAAGGCGCGGATTGTGGCTGAGAGTTTTCAGTCCGGCGCGCGGGTCTGCGATGTTGCGGCGAAGTATGGGCTGATTGCCCGGCAACTTTCGAAAAGGCGCGGTCAGGTGCGTAAAGGGGAGCTGGTGGTGCCGATCAAGGCGGCCCCGGCATTCGTGCCGCTGATGATCGAGCGATCGGTTGCTGCCACGGCCGCCGCGTCGGCAGATACGGGGGTGATCAAGATCGAGATCTGCGGCGCAGTTTTGCATGTGACGCCGAATTGCAGCCCCGATCGTGCGGCGGCCTTGGTGGCGGCGCTGGGGCCGGTCCGGGCTCTGTTCACGACAGTTTTGCAACGGTGTTGCCTAAGCGGTGCGAGACCTCCGTCTGGCTTTCAGCTTGACAGTTTTTGGAAGGCCCGGGGCATGAGGTCGTCGATGCGCGGCGCGGGATGGCTGCCCGCGATGGCGGTCAGGGTTTCGCGCAGGTAGGCGTAGGGTTCAACA
>NZ_JBLJBV010000080.1:0-6400 GCF_047638075.1 Phaeovulum sp. | reverse complement strand
CGCTGACCCCGCATAAGACACGTCGTTAACGACGTAGTTAAACACGTGTCTTAGACCATCGCCCCAGCGTCAGGCAGGCGGTGCCAATGGCGCGGTTACCGGGGCTGGAAAGGAATGTTGGCTGCAGTGCGGCCAACAGAAGCGATTATTTCAACATTTAGCGTCAGGGGTTGGGGCAGACAGCCCCCCTTCTCGGTTTTCACGCGGTTAAGACGACTCGCAATTAAATTACCAAATACTAGCGCTAATTGATGATAAATTACCCAACCCCTTGCGCGATGAAACCCTACCGGCTATGCTGCGCTGCAACATAAACCGGGTCCGGGACCTCAGGATAATGCGCGACAACACACCACGCGGCACGATCTGCATCGAAGATCTCGAAATCGGGATGATCCGTTATCTGCGCAAGGAAATCACCGACCGCGACATCGAACTTTTTGCCGAGATATCAACCGACCATAACCCCGTCCACCTTGATGAAGCCTATGCGCAAGATACCATTTTCGCAGGACGGATCGCACACGGCATGCTGACTGCCGGGCTGATTTCGGCGGTGATCGGTGAACAGCTTCCCGGTCATGGCACCGTCTATCTGGGGCAAACGTTGAAATTCATGGCGCCCGTCCGTCCCGGCGATGTGGTCTACGCCGAGGTCAAGGTTGCCGCCATTGATCATACCCGCCGACGGGTCACGCTTGAAACTCACTGCGCGGTGGGCAATACGGTGGTCTTGAAAGGTGAGGCGCTGGTTCTGGCGCCCAGCCGTAAATTCGACTGACCGGGCGGGCCATCCCGCCAGACTTACGCGGGGACCATGCAGATATTCACCCACTGGCAGGGGCTTGGCAAAGCCGCGCAAGGCGCCTCGATTGCGATGGGCAATTTTGATGGCGTGCATCTTGGCCATCGTTCGGTAATTGGCCTTGCGGCGGCTGAAACGGCGCCTTTGGGCGTCGTGACATTTGAACCTCATCCGCGCGAGTATTTTGCCCCCAAGGCCCCCGCGTTTCGGTTGATGAATGCCCAGGCACGGGCACATCGTATGCAAAAGCTAGGCGTGGCGATGCTTTACGAATTGCCCTTTGGTCCTGACCTCGCAGGGATGTCGGCCGAGAGTTTTGCCCGCGATGTGCTTTGGCAGGGGTTGGGTGTTGCCCATGTGACCGTTGGCGCCGATTTCCGCTATGGCAAGGATCGTAAGGGTAGCGCCGAAATGCTGCGTGAATTCGGCGCGCTCTACGGCTTTGGCGTCACCATTGCGCCGCTGCTGCAGGTCGGCGGGTTGGAGATATCCTCGACGGCTATTCGTGAGGCGCTGGCCGACGGCCGTGCGCGCGATGCGGCCGCGATGCTTGGGCATTGGCACCGGATCGAGGGTGAGGTGATTCACGGTGAAAAACGGGGCCGCGCCTTGGGGTTTCCCACCGCCAATATGGGTGTGCAGGGGCTGCACCTGCCCAAACAAGGGGTCTACGCGGTCAAGGTCGATGTGCTGACCGGCCCGCAGGCCGGCAGTTACGCCGGGGCGGCAAGCCTGGGCGTGCGGCCGATGTTTGGCGAAAACCAACCCAATCTTGAAACCCTTCTCTTTGATTTTGAAGGCGATCTTTATGGCAAACACTTATCGGTAGCCTTTGTTGATTACCTTCGCCCAGAGTTGAAGTTTGATGGCCTGCCTGCATTGATGGCGCAGATGGCCAAGGATTGTACCGATGCGCGTGCGGTTTTGGCGGCACTGTAACCCCTTTCCATTTCGCCCTGCTTGCGGCAGGTTGCGGCAATGAAAAAACCACCCCCGACTCTGCGCCCCGAATTCTGGACGTTGCCGCTAGCGACGCTGACCCCGACCGAATGGGAGGCGCTTTGTGATGGTTGCGGTAAATGCTGTCTGAACAAGATCGAATATGAAGACACTGGCGAGGTTGAATTTACCCGCGTTGCCTGCCGCCTGCTGGATGGCGATACATGCCGCTGCACAAATTACGAGAACCGTCACCAATATGTGCCCGAATGTGTGCGCCTGTCGCCCAAGAATATAGCCGATATCGCCTATTGGATGCCCGCAACATGTGCCTACCGGTTGCGGTTTGATGGAAAACCGCTGTTCGACTGGCACCCACTGATTTCCGGCGACCCGGAATCGGTGCATCGGGCGGGGGTCTCGGTCCGGGGCTGGACAGTGTCCGAAGCCGAGATCGGGGAAGAAGATTGGGAAGACTACACGATTGAGGATCTGTCATGAATTTTGCGTCCGACAACAGCTCTGCCGCCGCCCCCGAAATCATGGCGGCACTTGCCGCTGCCAATACCGGTTTTGCGATGCCCTACGGCAGCGATCCGATCATGGCGCGGGTGCGTGCCCAGCTGCGCGATCTGTTTGAGGCCCCGAAGGCGGCGGTCTATCTGGTGGCGACCGGCACCGCAGCCAATGCGCTGTCATGCGCCGTGCTGACCCAGCCATGGGGCGCAATCTTTTGCCACCGCAACGCGCATATCGAAGAGGACGAATGCGGCGCGCCTGAGTTTTATACCGGCGGCGCCAAACTGGTGCTGATCGAGGGCGCGCATGCAAAGATGGATTCGGAAAATCTGCGCGCGGCGATTGCCCATTCCGCAAGGGCTGGGGTGCACAACGTGCAGCGCGGCATGGTCTCGATCACCAATGCGACGGAAAATGGCACTGTTTACAACGCGTCAGAGGTGGCGTCGCTGACGGCTGTCGCGCGTGAGTTTGGGCTTCCGGTGCATATGGATGGTGCGCGTTTCGCCAATGCGCTGGTGACGGCGGGGTGCAGCCCTGCTGAAATGACGTGGAAAGCCGGGGTTGATGTGCTGTCATTCGGGGGCACGAAAAACGGTTGTATGGGCGTTGAGGCGGTGATCATCTTCGACCCCGCCAAAGCGTGGGAGTTTGAGCTGCGCCGCAAACGGGGCGGGCATCTGTTTTCCAAGCATCGTTTTTTGGCCGCTCAGATGGAGGCTTATCTGGCCGATGGTCTGTGGCTTGATCTGGCCCGGCGCGCAAATCACGCGGCGGCGCGGCTTTCGGCGGGTATCGCGGCCCTGCCGGGCGCTGGCCTGACCCACCCGGCCGAGGGCAATACCGTCTTTGCCCATTGGCCGCGCGCCGGGCACAAGCGGGCCCATGATGCGGGGGCCGCCTACTATTTCTGGCCGTTTGATCAGTCGCTAGAGGGGCCGCAAGATGCGCCGTTGTCGGCCCGTCTGGTCTGTAGCTGGTCTACGACCGATGCGGATGTGGACCAGTTTCTGGCCCTGATCAGCCCAGCCTGACCTACTGCGCCCGTTCCAGATTCACGGCGATCAACCCGGCTACCTGTGCGGGGTGGGTTGCGGGCAGCATATGCCCCGCCCCCGGCACGCGGGCAACGCCGACATCGGGCAGGCGCGCGGCAATAGCCTTGGTGATCATATGAATGATCGGCGGGCTTTTGGCCCCTTCAATCAGCATCACCGGCGCGTCGATCATCTCTAACCCGCCGTCGCGCAGGATCTGCCCCGGATCGGTGGCGTTGGCGTGACCTGCGGCAGCGATCAACTGGATCTGGCGGATCATTGTCGCGCGGACGGGGGCAGGAAGGGTGTCCCAGGGTTGGCCCGCACCCCAACGGCTGACAAACTCGCGGGTGGCGGCCTCGTGCTGGCCGGCGTCCAGCAGGGCGTAAAATCGTGCCTCATCGGCGGTATAGGCTGCCCATTCGTCAGTGCCTTTGGCCGCGACAAACAAGACCGGCTCGATCAGGGTCAGGGTGCGAATAGCCTCGGGGGCGGCGACGGCAAGACGCAGGGCGACGGTTGCGCCAAAAGAGTGGCCGATCAGATCCAGCGGGCGGTCAATAAAGCTGGCCGCGATCTGGGCGCTGAGCTTTTGGTAGTCTGTTGCGCCGTCGTAGGGGCCGCTTTGGCCGTGGCCGGGCAGATCGAATGCGGTCAGCGTAAGGTCTGGCAGGGCGGCGGCAATAGGTGCCCAGATCCCCGAGTGGGCAAGTGAGGGATGAATTGCCAGTGCGGGCCGGGGGCCGCTGCCAAAGACCTGCCAGAAGGTGGGTTGGCCTGCCCGGATACCTTTGGGCATCAAAGGCGCCCCAGATGGGCATCAAGGAAATCCAACCGATCCTGCCCCCAGAACCGCTGATCCGTATCGCGCACAATATAGAAGGGTGCGCCGAATACGCCGCGCTCAACCGCCTCTTCAAGATTGCGGGTGTAGGTTTCAGCGCCGATGAACAGCCCCGAATCCGCCAGCCCCGCATCAAAGCCATTTGCGACAAGCTGCGCATGGATGACGTTATCATCAGCGATATTGACCCCTTCGGCCCAGACGGCGCGGGTAAAGCCGTGTACCAGCCCGCCCAGATCGCCCGCCGCGCCCTTTTCCTGCGCCGCTTGTGCTGCGATGATCGCATAGGATGCAGGGGCGGGGTTGGTGGGAAAGAACGCCGGCTTCAAGGTCAGATCCATGCCCAGATGCGCCGACCATCGGGCCAGTTCCTGCGCGCGATAAGCCAGCCGGCTGGGGTGCCGGTCTTCGGGCCGGGTGCCGCCGGTGCGCCCTGCAAGCGCCAAAAGATCGCAGGGTTTGTAGGTGATTGTTGCGCCGTGCCGGGCGGCAATTTCTTCCAACCGATGGCCTGCCAGATAGGTCCATGACGAAATTGGGGTAAAAAAGTAGTCGATTTGGGCCATTGGTCCGCATCCTTGCGCGTGTGAGGTTTGCGGGCAGGCTAGCCCGGTGCTAAGCGGGGTGCAATCGAGCGAATCCGCCGGGGCTGCCTCCCGGTGCTGCCAAGGATGCCCCAATGCCAGCCATGACCGAACCTAAACTGATCTCCGGTAACGCGAACCGCACGCTTGCCAATTCCATCGCGCGGCGCATGTCGATGCACCGAGGCATGAATGTCGGGCTGGTTGACGCGCGGGTTGAGCGGTTCAATGACCAGGAAATATTCGTTGAGGTTTTCGAAAATGTCCGCGGCGAGGATATGTATATCATCCAGCCAACCTCGAATCCGGCGAATGACAACCTGATGGAACTGCTGATCATGGTCGATGCGCTGCGGCGGTCATCGGCAAGCCGGATTACGGCGGTGATCCCGTATTTCGGCTATGCCCGCCAGGACCGCCGCGCCAAGGCCCGTACGCCAATCTCGGCAAAGCTGGTGGCGAACCTTTTGACCGAGGCCGGGGTGGACCGGGTTTTGACGCTGGATTTGCACGCGGCGCAGATTCAGGGGTTTTTCGATATTCCGGTGGACAACCTTTATGCCGCACCAATTTTTGCGCTGGATATTGAGCATCACTTCAAAGGCAAGCTGGACGACGTGATGGTGATCTCGCCTGACGTTGGCGGCGTGGCGCGGGCGCGCGATCTGGCCAAGCGCATTGGCTGCCCGCTGGCAATTGTAGACAAACGGCGCGAGAAGGCCGGTGAGATTGCCGAAATGATAGTTATCGGCGATGTGTCGGGTAAGGCCTGTATCATCGTTGACGATATCTGCGATACCGCCGGAACGCTGTGCAAGGCCGCCGAAGTGCTGGTGCAAAGCGGCGCGACCGAGGTGCATAGCTACATCACCCACGGTGTCCTTTCGGGCCCCGCAGTCGAGCGGGTCAGCAACTCGGTAATGAAATCACTGGTCATCACCGATTCGATCGAGGCGACCGCGGCGACAAAAAAGGCTGCCAATATCCGCATCGTGCCGACCGCGCCGCTGTTTGCTCAGGCAATCATGAATATCTGGAACGGCACCTCTGTGTCGTCGCTGTTTGATGCGGAAATGTTGAGTCCGATCTATGAGGGGCTGTATTCGCGCAGCTGATCAGCGCACGATTACCTCCAGCGGATCATAAAGAATTGCGCCCGTGGCCCCCCAGGCTGCGGGCGCAAGGCTGTCAGGTTTATGGCGCAGTAGCGCCAATTCGGGGCGGGTGACGAAACGGCGCTGTGTCACAATGCCCTCGGGGTCGGTCCATGTGTCGGGGATTGGGCCCGTCAGAGTGCAGCGAAAGTAGATATCGACCTGATGATACCCCGAGGCGGGGTCGTGAAATTCGTTGACCAGCGCCGGGGCACCCACGGTGATGGCGATGCCGGTTTCCTCATGGACTTCGCGGATCAGGTTTTCAGGTAGCGAGGTCCCTCCGTTCACCCCGCCGCCGGGGGCACACCACAGATCCGCGAGACCTTCGGGATAGGCGTTCACGATCAGCAGCCGATCCTGATGCAGAATCAGCGCGCGGGTGGCAAGGCGAGGGGGGCGCGGTTTCATGGCGTGCAAGGTGCTGCAATTGCGGCTGGCAGACAAGGGGGGGGCCGACGCTGGGGGCTGTCTGCCCCCGCCGCCCCGTACCGGTGCGGCCCCCCCGAGAGTATTTT
>NZ_JBLJBV010000079.1:0-27501 GCF_047638075.1 Phaeovulum sp. | reverse complement strand
ACGGTGCCGAGACGATCAGCCAGAACCACTGGCCCTCGCTTGAAAACGATATCGGTATTCTCAACAACTGGGCCTACCGCTTTCTGCCCGCCGGGTTCTACTACAAGACCTTCATGTTTCCGCGCCCGGCGTGGAAACACCTGTTTGAACCCATCGTGCGGCAATCGGCGGGCCTGGGCCGCGCCCCGAAAGACCGCGATGCGGACCGCTATGAACAGGCCTATGCGTTTTGCGATGTGCTGGTCGCGGGCGGCGGCGTTGCGGGGCTTTTGGCGGCGCTGAAAGCGGCGCGGGATGGCGCGCGGGTGATCGTGCTGGAACAGACCGCCCATTGGGGCGGGCGCGCGCCAGTGGATGGCGGGCAGATAGATGGTAAAAGTCCCGATATTTGGGTTAAAGACACGCTGCAAGCCCTTGCAGTAATGGAAAATGTGACCCTGCGGCGACGCTGCATGGCGGCGGGGCTTTATGACCATGGCTATGTGCTGGGCTATGAGCAGATCGCTGATACTACCCCCGGCGACGGCCGTCCGCGCCACCGCCTGTGGCGGATCCGCGCGGGCAAGGTGATCACCGCGACCGGCGCGATCGAGCGTCCGCTGGCCTTTGCCGGAAATGATGTGCCGGGGGTCATGCTGGCCTCGGCAGTGCGTGATTATCTGGTCAACTGGGCGGTCAGCCCCGGCGACCGCACCGTGGTTGTGACCAACAACGATGACGCCTACCGTACCGCTTTCGCGCTGCAAGACGCGGGGCTGATCGTGCCCGCGATCATCGACGCGCGCCCCCGCACCAGCGGCGCGCTACCTGCCGAAGCCCGCAGCCGCAGTATCCGCGTGCTGGAAGGCCGCGGCGTGGCCAAGGTGCTTGGCGGCAAACGGGTGACCGGCGTGGCAATCTGCGCCCAGGCGGGCGAGGGTGCTGCGCTTGAAACGATTGCTTGCGATGCGGTCGCCATGTCGGGCGGTTGGTCGCCGGTGGTGCATTTGTGGTCGCATTGCGGCGGCAAGCTGACTTGGGATGAGGCGCTGGCAATGTTTCGCCCTGACCCCGCGCGCGCGCCAACGGGGGCCGATGGTCAGCCGATGGCGCAGGCGGTGGGGGCGGCAAACGGTATCTTCAGCCTGCCCGCAATTCTGGCCGAAGCCACGGGCACCCCGCACCCCGCTGATGCCGACGACGCGCCAATGGCGCCGGTCTGGATCATGCCGCAGGGAGCGCCCGACCGGCTGCGCTTCAAGATGTGGCTGGATTATCAGAATGACGTGAAAGTATCCGACGTACAACTGGCCGCCCGCGAGGGCTATGCCTCGGTTGAACACACCAAACGTTATACCACGCTGGGCATGGCGACAGATCAGGGAAAACTAAGCAATATCAACGGTCTGGCGGTTCTTTCTGATGCGTTGGGTCAACCGATTCCGGCCACCGGCACCACCACCTTCCGCCCGCCCTACACGCCAATCAGCTTTGGCGCGATTGCGGGCGAAGCGCGTGGCGAAATTTTCCAGCCACTGCGCCGCACGCCGATGCATGAATGGCACGCAACCCACGGCGCGCATTGGGAACCGGTGGGTCTTTGGCGGCGCCCCTATGCCTACCAGCGCAGCGGCGAAGGACTTCACGACGCGGTCCGCCGCGAGGTGCGCAATATCCGTGCGGCGGTGGGGCTGCTTGATGCCTCGACGCTGGGCAAGATACTGGTGAAGGGGCCGGATGCGGGGAAATTCCTTGACATGCTTTACACCAATATGATGAGCACGCTCCCGGTTGGAAAATGCCGCTACGGGCTGATGTGCACGGAAAACGGCTTTCTGTCGGATGACGGGGTGGTCGTGCGTCTTTCTGAGGATAGCTGGTTGTGCCATACCACCACGGGCGGGGCGGACCGCATTCACGGCTGGATGGAAGATTGGCTGCAATGCGAATGGTGGGACTGGAAGGTTCATACCGTCAACCTGACCGAACAATTCGCGCAGATCGCCGTGGTTGGCCCCAATGCGCGCAAGCTGTTGGAGCGGCTGGGCGGGATTGATGTTTCCGCCGCCGCACTGCCGTTCATGACCTTTGCCGAGGGCACTTTGGCCGGGGTCCGGGCGCGCGTATTTCGAATTTCATTCTCGGGGGAACTCAGCTTTGAGATTGCGGTGTCAGCCTCCGAAGGGATGGCGTTCTGGACCGCGTGCCTTGCGGCGGGTGAGGATCTGGGGGTCATGCCCTACGGCACCGAGGCGCTGCATATCATGCGCGCTGAAAAGGGCTTCATCATGATCGGTGATGAAACCGACGGCACCGTGATCCCGCAGGATCTGGGGCTGGGCTGGGCGATCTCAAAGAAAAAGACCGACTATCTGGGCAAACGTGCGCAGGAACGCGCCCATATGGCCAACCCGGACCGCTGGCAACTGGTCGGACTGGAAACACTCGATGGGTCGGTTCTGCCCGATGGCGCGCTGGCCGTGGCCGAGGGGGTCAATGCCAACGGCCAGAAAAACACCCAAGGCCGCGTCACGTCGACCTATTTCTCACCGACGTTGAACAAGGGCATCGCCATGGGGCTGGTGCGGCACGGACCTGAACGCATGGGGGAGGTGCTGGATTTCCCGACCGATGGCGGCAAGGTGGTGCAGGCCCGGATCTGTGATCCGGTGTTCTACGACAAGGACGGAGAAAAGCAGAATGTCTGATCCGGTCAGCGCCCTTCAGGGGCAATTATACGACGGCTTTGCGCAGATCGCAGAGACGGGGCTGCAAGGCATGATAACGCTGCGCGCCGATCTCGCGTCAAAGCCGCTCGCCAAAGTGTTGAAATCAGAGGGGTTCTCTATACCCGCACAGCGTGCCATCACATCAAACGGGAACAAATCCGCGCTTTGGATGTCGCCCGATGAGATGTTGCTGCTGGTGCCCTACACTGATGCGCCAACCCTCGCGGCCACCCTTGAGGCCGCCCTTTCGGGCACATTCGCCCTTGTGGCCGATGTGTCGGATGCGCGCGCGATGTTTCGCATCACCGGTACCCGCGCGGCCGAGGTGCTGGCAAAACTCTGCCCGGTCGATTTCGAAACTCTCGCCAAGGATGAGGTTCGCCGCACCCGCGCAGCTCAGGTTGCCGCCGCACTCTGGCAATCCGCCCCCGATGAATTCAGCCTGATCTCGTTCCGCTCGGTCGCGGCTTATGTCATGGGCATCTTGGAACATTCCGCCCGCCCGGGGTCAGAGCTGACCCCCACCTGACCGCTTTTGTTTGGTCGAAATACTCTCGGGGGGAAGGGCCGCAAGGCCCGGTGGGGGGCAGACAGCCCCCCTTTGCGACAGCCCCGACAGAACGGCAGTGCACCCAAGGCGAAGCCCCGGGCAATGCACCGCCAAAGGAGACCGGTGATGGACGAGAAACGTTTCAAATTCGATCGGGCCACCGTGGGTGCCTTGCTGGCGGGCCGGCTCTCGCTGGGGGCGACGTTCTGGGTTGGCCTGATCGTTGCCGATCTGACGGTGGCGATGCTTTATGTCTGGTTCAGCGCAGCGGTGGCCGTGGCGGGGCCGGGGGGTATGGTCTCGGTCTTGGGCAAGGCGGGGCTGGTTCTGGCCGCATTTTACATGGCGGCGATGCTGCCCGCGACGCTGCGCGCTGCGCGCGCCAACCCTGCGGCGGGCGGCTATCGCTGGGTGGCGGTGGGGTTTGCGCTGGCGCATGTCGCGGCCTATCTGGTGCTGGTCGCTTATGCATTTTCCGCCTGATCCTTTCGCATATGGGTCGCCAAGCCTTGACCTTCCACCCGCGCGCCCTTCTATAGGGGGGGAACAGGAACAACTGTGAAAGGATGCCCAAAATGGCTTTCGAACTTCCCGATCTTCCCTATGCCCATGATGCGCTTGCCGGTCTTGGCATGTCCAAGGAAACGCTGGAGTACCACCACGACCTGCATCACAAGGCCTATGTCGACAATGGCAACAAGCTGATCGCCGGCACCGAATGGGAAGGCAAATCAGTCGAAGATATCGTGCGCGGCACCTATCAGGCCGGCGCCGTGGCGCAAAATGGCATCTTCAACAATGCCAGCCAGCATTGGAACCACGCCCAGTTTTGGGAAATGATGGGCCCCAAAGGCGAAAAGATGCCCGGCGCGCTGGAAAAAGCGCTGGTGGAGAGCTTTGGCTCGGTCGCCAAATTCAAGGAAGATTTCGCCGCCGCCGGTGCGGGTCAGTTCGGCTCGGGCTGGGCCTGGCTTGTCAAGGACAAGGACGGTGCGCTGAAGGTCACGAAAACCGAAAACGGCGTGAATCCGCTGTGCTTTGGGCAGACCGCGCTTTTGGGCTGCGATGTGTGGGAACATTCTTACTACATTGATTTTCGCAACAAGCGCCCGGCCTATCTGACCAACTTCCTCGACAAGCTGGTCAACTGGGAAAACGTCGCCAGCCGGCTCTGATCAACCTGCTGATCACGGATTTCAAAGACCCGCCAGAAACTCTGGCGGGTCTTTTCATTGGCTTTTCGATGTATCTACCCCACATTGGTGGGAACTGAAAAGAATGGCGGGACATAAGGAGATTCGGTGATGCTGCTGTCAAAAGGAACCTGGGTGGTCGTGGCTGACGGGGAAAAGGCATTGGTGCTGGAAAATACCGGCCCCCTGACCAAAACGACACTGCGCGTTCTACGCCGGGATGAGGCCGATTTGGAGATACCGGGCGCAGATACCGATCGCCCCGGTCGTCGCGCGGATCCCGGGCCCGGGCAGATGTCGGCAATGGAAATTCCCGATTATGCGCGGCTTGCAAGCGAGCGTTTTGCCGCATCATTGGTGGCCCGGCTGGTTCGGTCTGCCGACAGGGGTAAATTCGCGCATCTGGTGTTGGTTGCGCCGCCGCAGGTCTTGGGCGCGCTACGCGATGAGATGGACACTGCCTTGCGCGCGCGCGTTGTTGCGGAATTACCCAAGACATTGACCAATCACCCGGTGCCGAAGATGGCGGAACTTATCGCAGCAGAGATCGACAAGCTTTAGCGGCGCCTTTTGAGCTGCTGTAAGCTATTCCGCCGGAGCGCCTGATCCCTATCGGTGATGCCTCCGGCGGGAGTATTTTGCCAAAAAAAAGCCCCCGATCTTTGTCGGGTCAGCACTTTTCATTACCGCGTCGATCCTGCATTAAGATCGCAACCAGAGAAACCCTGCAAAGGAGGGCTGTGTGATGTCCGAGGCGGCAAAGGGGTTTTGGGCGCTGGTCGTGTGCTGCTTGATCTGGGGGCTATCGTCCATTTATTACAAGGCGCTGATGCATGTGCCGCCGCTTGAGGTTTTAAGTCACCGCACGATTTGGTCGCTGGTGTTTTTTGGCGCAGTGTTGGCGTTGCAGGGGCGCCTTGGTGTGCTTTGGCAGGCGTTAAGGGGCCGCGGCGTGTTGATGCTGGCTTTTTCGGCGGTGATGGTATCGCTGAACTGGTTTTTATTCATTTTTTCGGTGCAAAGCGGGCAAGCGATGGAAGCGAGCCTTGGGTATTATATCTTTCCGCTGGTGGCGGTGATGATTGGGGTGGTCGGGTTTCGGGAACGGCTTAGGCCGGTGCAGGTAATGGCTGTGGTTCTGGCCGGGTCGGGGGTGTTTGTGCTGACCTGGGGGTTGGGTGCGGCACCCTGGATCGCGCTGGGGCTGGCGTTTTCATTTGGCCTTTATGGGATGATGAAAAAATGGCTTGCGGTGGGGCCGGTGGTGTCGGTCACCGCTGAGGTGGCGTTGTTGACGCCTTTGGCCGTTATTTGGCTAGCCGGGGTTTATGGCGGTTGGTGGGCGCAAGATGAACCCGGGGGCTGGTTCGGGAGGGATCTGCGCACGAGTGTGATGCTGGCGTTTTCGGGTCTGCTGACCGGGGGGCCGTTGATGCTGTTTTCCTATGCGGCGCGCCGGGTTCAGATGGCGACGGTCGGGTTGGTTCAGTACTTGAACCCTACCTTGCAGTTTACCGTTGCGGCACTGGTGTTTGGCGAGCCATTCACGATCTGGCACCGCGCTGCCTTTGGCATGATCTGGGCGGCGCTGGCGCTTTATAGTTGGGTGACCTTTCGTCAGCCAAAAGCCCTGAGCAGCGCGGCTTCCAGTGCGCCGACATCAGGGACCGGGATCAGGTAATCACGCAATTGTGCGTCGGCAAAACCTTCGGTGATGATCTGGTCGATCAGCCCGAGAAGCGGGGTCCAGTAGCCTTCGGTATTCAAAAGCAGGATCGGTTTGAGGTGCAGGCCCAGTTGGCGCCAGGTGACAACTTCGAATAATTCATCGAGGGATCCGGCGCCGCCGGGCAGCACCACGATCGCGTCCGAGTTCATGTACATCACCTTTTTACGCTCATGCATGTTTTCGGTAACGACCAGCGTGGACAGATCGCGTTTGCCGGCTTCGCGTTCAAAAAGGTGGGTTGGGATCACGCCGAAGGTGGTGCCGCCCTTGGTCTGGGCAGCGCGGGCCACCTCGCCCATCAGGCCGACGTCGCCGGCGCCGTAGACCAGCCGCCAGCCCCGTGAGGCAAGCATTGCCCCCGTGGCCCTTGCATCGGCGGCGTAGGCCGGGCGTGCGCCGGGACGTGAGCCGCAATAGACGCAGACAGAATGGGTATGAACGGCCATGAAAGACTCCTGCGGGAAGGGATTTCTTGAGGGTTGATAGCGGGCTTGTTAAGCTGGCTCAAGCGCCCGTGTCGAGAATGCACCTGATAGGGCTGGCCAAGACTGGGGTTGAAGATGAAGAGCAGCGCAAAGCGCGAAACGGCCGGGGCGGGCGGTGCGGCGGATACGGGCATGCGTATCCTGGGCGGTGTTGTGGCGGGGGGGGCGCTGGCGATTGTGCTGGGCTGGGTCGTGCTGGAGCGGTGGGTGCCGCTGCAGCCGGCAAAGGATGCGGGCATCGCCTTGGATGGAGCCGCTGCGCCCGAGGCTGGACCGCGCCTGTCAGCACCTGATGTGATGCAGATGCCGCATCGCAACGAGGCAAGGGGTTTGGATGACCCGACCGGGGCCACCCTTGGGGATGTGGCGGCGATTGATCAGTTGCGCGCGGCGCAGGATGGCTCGGTTCTGGTTGCGGGGCGGGCGGCGGCGGGAAGCGCGGTTCGGGTGCTTGTTGACGATGTGGCCGTTGCCGAGGCGGTGGCGGATGCGGGCGGGCAGTTCGTTGCGATGTTTTCGCTGCCGCTTTCGAATGAGGCCCGCGTGGTGACATTGGCAATGACGAATAAGGATGGGGCTGCAACCCGGTCTGAGCAGACGGTGATTATTGCGCCGCGTGTGGCGGGGGTGGCCGGATCGGCAACGGCTAGCGCAGAGCCGCCGGCCATTTCACCGGTGGCCGGTGCGGCAGAGGATGAGACGGTGCCCCCGGCTGAGGCTGAGAGAGAGGTGGCGGCCGCGCCCTCGACACTGGTGGCGGATCCCGGCGGGGTACGGGTATTGGCCCCTGAGGGTGCGCTGGCGGGGGCGCTGGCGATTGATACGATTGGATATGACAGCGGTGAGCTGGTCGTGCTCAGCGGGCATGGTGCGCGGGGTGGCTTCGTGCGCGCCTATCTGGATAACCGCGAGGTCGCGATGGCGCCGGCAGGTGCGGATGGGCAATGGCAATTATCGCTAAGCGGAGTTGCGCAGGGCACCTATGTGCTGCGCATCGACGCGCTGGATGATGCGGGCAAGGTGACGGGACGCGCCGAAACACCGTTCTTGCGCGAGGCGCCCGAGGTGGTGGCAGCAGCGCGCGACCGGGTGATGGCGTCAGACCCCGCAGGGGCCCAAAATGCGGAAACGAATGCGGCAGTGGGGCCGCAATGGGCAAAAGCGCCCGTCATGGCGCGGGTTTTGACGGTTCAGCCGGGCTTTACGCTATGGGGGATTGCGCGGGAAACCTATGGCGACGGGTTTTTATATGTCCGCGTATTTGAGGCGAACCGCGACCAGATCCGCAACCCCGATCTGATCTATCCGGGGCAAGTATTCACATTACCGTAGTAATGGGCGTGTCGTGGCGCAGGAATATGGGCTGTCGGCACTGGCAAATTGCGAGGCAGGGGCTTAGGTCAGGGGTTCTGAACAGGATGGTTTGCCTTTGGGCGTGCTGGGGGTGCATCTCCAGCCCAGACCCCGAGGATATCTGAGCCAGAGTGGAAACGGCAGGACCGGGTTTCGTTCTGTGAAAGGTGTGGATGATGCGCAAGACAGTGGTAAGCGAGACGGCAGAGACGGGTCGGGGGATGCGCACGATCCGTTCGGTGGTGCCTTATCTTTGGCCCAAGGATGAGCCGTGGGTGAAAAAGCGGGTTGTGCTGGCGTTGATCGCGCTGGTCGCGGCCAAGCTGATTTCGGTGTTCACGCCGTTTTTGTACAAAGCTGCGGTCGACAGTCTGGCAACCGAGGCACGCGGCGATGGCTGGTTGCTGGCCTTGGGCGCGGTCGGGCTGACGGTGGCTTATGGTGTTGCGCGGCTGGGCACGGTAGGCTTTGGCGAGTTGCGGGATGCGGTATTCGTGCGGGTCGGCCAACGCGCGCTGCGCAAGCTGGCGCTTGAGACGTTCACCCACATTCACCGCCTCTCGATGCGCTATCACATCACCCGCAAGACCGGCGGCCTGAGCCGGATCATCGAGCGCGGGGTGAAGGGGGTCGACTTCCTGCTGCGCTTCATGCTGTTTTCGGTGGGGCCGCTGATTTTGGAGCTGACCATGGTCACGGTGATTTTCGCCGTGATGTTCGATCTGTGGTATGCGGCGGTCGTGGTGGTGACGATCTGGGCCTATGTGACCTTTACCTTCAAGGTTACCGAATGGCGGGTAAAGATCCGACGCGAGATGAACCAGCAAGACTCGGATGCGAACCAAAAGGCAATCGACAGTCTGCTCAACTTTGAAACCGTCAAATATTTCGGCGCAGAAGCGCGCGAAGCGGTGCGGTATGATGACTCGATGGAGCGTTATGAAGGGCTGGCGGTCAAGACCGGGCAAAGCCTTTCGGTGCTGAATTTTGGCCAGTCGCTGTTGATTACCGCCGGGCTGATCACGGTGATGGTGATGGCCGCGATGGGGGTTCAGGCGGGCAAGCTGACGGTAGGCGATTTTGTCATGGTACAGGCCTATATGCTTCAAATCACCATGCCCTTGGGATTTTTGGGCACGGTCTACCGCGAGATACGCCAAGCGCTGGTCGATATGGGCGAAATGTTCGATTTGCTGCATCAACCGGCCGAGATTGAGGATAAGCCCGGTGCGAACGCCTTGCAGGTGAAGGGCGGCGAGGTGCTGTTTGACGATGTGCATTTTGCCTATGATCCGGAACGCCCGATCCTGAAGGGGATCACCCTGAAGGTGGGGGCGGGGCAGACGGTGGCGCTGGTCGGGCCCTCGGGGTCGGGGAAATCGACGGTCGGGCGGATGATGTTCCGGTTTTACGATGTGACCGGGGGCGCGCTGCGGATTGACGGGCAGGATGTCCGTGATGTCACCCAGGATAGCCTGCACAATGCGATTGGTGTCGTGCCGCAAGATACGGTGCTGTTCAACGATACGATCTATTACAATATCGCCTATGGTCGCCCCGACGCCACCCGCCCCGAGGTAGAGGCCGCCGCGCGTGCCGCAAGGATCCATGATTTTGTGATGGCGCTGCCGGATGGCTATGAAACCACCGTTGGCGAGCGTGGCTTGAAGCTGTCGGGCGGGGAAAAGCAACGTGTGGGAATTGCGCGCACGCTGCTGAAAAACCCACCGATCCTGCTGCTGGATGAGGCCACAAGCGCGCTGGACACCCAGACCGAACGTGACATTCAAGACAGCCTGCGCGCGATGGGGAAGGGGCGCACGGTCATCACCATTGCGCACCGCCTGTCAACCATTGCCGATGCCGACCGGATCGTGGTGCTGGATGCAGGGCGGATTGTCGAAGAGGGCCGGCACGAAGAACTGTTGGCACATGGCGGGCGCTATGCCGCGATGTGGGCGCGCCAGTCAGCGGAAGAAAAGGACGAGGCGGCCTGATCAGCCCTATCGCCTTGGCCAGTCTGGCGGCCTATTCGGCAGCGGTAGGAAGCGTGGTTTTGATCGGGTCCGGTGCGGGTCTATCCCACAAGATCCGGGTGGCGCCCTGTTGGGCGACCGCCCGACTTAGCGCCAGATCACGGGCTGCGCGACTGTCCGCGCCACCGCTAAGTGCCCCAAGCGCCGCAAGGCTGCGGTAGGCGCCGATACCAAACCAGATCCGCAGCGCCAAAAGCGATGGCGTAACCACCAGCGTCAGCAGGGTTGCGGTGCCCAGCCCGAACACCACCGCCGTGGCAAGTTGCTTCCACCACAACGCGGTCGGGCTGTCGATCGAATAACCGCCGTTGAAGAAATCGAGGCTGAGACCGAACATCATTGGCGCAAGCCCCGCCATGGTGGTGATCGTGGTCAGCGCGACGGGGCGCAGCCGCTGTTCGGCGGTGCGGGTGACGGCCTCCAGCGGGGGCATGTAGGCGGAAAATTCCTGATAGGTGTCGATCAGGATGATGTTGTTGTTCACCACGATCCCGGCCAGTGCGACGATGCCCACCCCGGTCATGATGATGGAAAACGGCTGCCCCATGACCAGCATGCCCACCAGCACGCCAGCGGTTGACAGCACGACCGCCAGCAGCACCAGCGTGGCGTTGTAAAAGCTGTTGAACTGCGCCAGCAGGATGATGAACATCAAGGCCATCGCGCCCGCAAATGCCTTGGACAGAAAGGCTCCGCTTTCTGCCTGATCGACGATGTCGCCGGTCCATTCCCAGGTGACGCCAGCGGGCAGGGGGTCTTGGGTTTCAAGCCAGGTGGTGAGGGCTGCGATACGTTCATTGCCGTTGATGGGGGTGCCTTCGGCGGTGGTCAGACCGGGCAGCACATCGGCCTTGAGGGTGTAATAGCGGGTCCGGTCCACCCGGTCGATGCGCCCCAGTTTCGGCACCGGGGTGCGCGTGATGAAGTTTGCCAGCGGCACCAACCCTTCCGAGGTGCGCAGCTTTAGCGCGTCCAAGGTACTGAGAACACGGTCTTTTTCTGGTAGACGCACGCGGATTTCAATTTCTTCGTCCGAGCTGTCAACCCGCATCGTATCAAGCAAGATACCGCGCGTGACCAGTTGCACCATGCCGCCAACCGTGGCGACATCGGCGCCAAAACGGCCCGCGCGGGTCACATCCACGTTGATCTGCCAGTCAATGCCGGGCAGGGGGCGGGTATCTTCGATTGCGGTGATGCCGGTCATCTGCGCCATATGCGTTTCAACCAGCGCCACCGCCTGCCCAAGGGCGCCAAAGTCATCGCCCTTCAGCCGCAACTGGATCGGCTTGCCCGAGGCGGGGCCGCGCGACTGGGCCAGAAACTCGGCCTTGATACCGGGGATCGTGGCGATGCGGGCCATGATACCGTCGATCACAGTTGCGCCGTGAAGCGCGGGGTCGTCCTTTCGGTCGGCCCAGGGCAACAGTTCAACCTGAATCTGGCCAATGGTGTCGCGCGGGGCGATGGCACCGCCGGTGTTCTGGTTCAGCCCGCCAAGCCCGGCAAAGGAAAACACCGCCGACACACCGGGCGTGCCCAGCACCTTGGCCTCGGCCGCGCGCAACAGGGTGTCTTTCTCGGGCAGGCTGAGGTTGCCGCGGGCGCGCACATAGATGATGCCCTGCTCTACCTCTGAGGCGACGAAGAATTCGGTGCCGTTGTTGTGGGTGCGGTAGTAGCTGAAGATCGAAAACACCGCCAGCAGCACGGCGGCGATGGTGACAAGCGGCAGGACCGGGTTGCCGGTCAGGAATGCGATCAGATGGCCGAATGGGCGGCGGCGATAGCCCACGCTGACCGGGCGCGGCCCGCGCCGAGGGCGCGCCGCCGTCAGCGTCACCGAGGCCGCAAGCGCCCCCAAAAGAAACAGCCCCGCCCCCGGCAGTGCGGCCAGATAGCTGTCTGACGCCAGCCGTACCCCCCACAGATAGCCGGGGTTCAGCACCAGCAGCGCGCCAAAAAACACCAATGCCAGCGCGGGCAGCACCAAAAGCGCGCGCACCGCCCAGGGCAGCGGCGCCAGATGCGCGGCGATATGGTCCAGTACCCGGCTAAGCCGCCCCGCGACACCGCCCACAACCGGCACATAGATCAGCGCGACCAAAAGGCTGGCCGACAGCACAAAAATGATGGTGATGGGTAAAAGCCCCATGAACTCACCCGCGATTCCGGGCCAGAACAGCATCGGCAGAAACGCGCAAAGCGTGGTCGCGGTTGACGACACAACCGGCCAGAACATGCGTTTAGCGGCCTCGGTATAGGCGCGCATCGGGCCCTGGCCCTCGGCGATGCGTTTGTCGGCGTATTCGACCACGACGATGGCGCCATCGACCAGCATCCCCACCGCCAGAATCAGCCCGAACATCACGATGTTCGAGATCGCCACCCCCATCGCCCCCAGCAACAGGAAGGTCAGCAAGAACGAGGTCGGGATCGAAAACCCGACCAGCAGCGCGGAACGTGTGCCAAGCGTGGCCAGCACCACAATCATCACCAGCGCAATCGCGGTCAGAACCGAGCCTTCCAACTGGCTGACCATGCTGCCCACGGTTTTCGACTGATCAAGCGCGATGCCGACATCGACCGCCGATTGCAGTTCTGTCGGCCAGCCCGCCTCGGCCTTGGCGACGGTTTCACGCACCAGTGCCACGGTGTCGATGATGTTATAGCCCTTGCGCTTGACGATTTGCAGCGCGACCGTCGGTTTGCCGTTGAAACGCGCGGTGCCGGTGCGGTCCTCGAACGTCAGGCGGATCTGGGCCAGATCGCCCAGCGTGACCACCCGTTCGCCATTCTTCTTGACCGGTAGCGCGTAAACGTCACGCGGAGTTTCAAAGGACGAGGGCACCTTGACCGAAAAGGCGCCATCATCGGCCTCGACCTCCCCCGCAGGGATCAGCAGGTTGTTGTTGCGCACCACGGAAATCAGTTCCGGCGCGGTGACGTTATACGCCTCAAGCCGGAGCGGGTCGATCACCACCTCAAGCATTTCGTCGCGGTGGCCGGTAAGGGTGGCTTCCAGAACCGGCTCCAGCCCCTCCAGCCGGTCTTGCAGGTCTTTGGCAAGGCGCAAAAGCGTGCGTTCCGGCGCCGCACCGGAAAGAGCGACGATAACGATGGGGAATTCGGAAAAGTTGATTTCGCTGATCGTGTATTTTTCGGCGCCGTCAGGGAATTTGCCTTCGGCGGTGTTCATCGCGTCGCGGACGTCCGCTATGACCTTGGTCTTGTCCCAGCCAAAGTCAAACTCCAGCATCACCCCGCCATAGTTTTCAAGTGCGGTGCCGGACATGGTTTTCAACCCGTCCAGATCGGCCAGTTCGGTCTCCATCGTCTTGACCAGCAGCCTTTCGCTGTCACTGGCCGAGATGCCGGGAAAGGGCACCGAAACGAAAAGCGTGGGGATTTCAATGTCGGGCTCGCCCTCTTTCGGCAGGCCCAGATAGGCGGCCGCCCCGACGACGATGGTCAGCGCGACAAAGGCCAGCACCATGCGGGCGCGGCTTGCGGCCCAATCGACCATGCCGATCATGGGGCGGCCCCGTCGGCGGTGTAGCTGATGGTCAGCGGTGTACCCTCGGTGACGTATTCCTGGCCCACGACGATCACATCAACGGTGTCTGGCAGGCCGCTTAGCCAAACGCCCAAGGGCGTGTCGCGCAGCAGTGTGACCGGAACGAACCTTGCGCGCCCGTCAACCGCCAACCGCAGGCCAAGGGTGCCGCTGTCATCCAGCGTCAACGCCGAGGCGGGCAGCAGATGGCCGGTCGTGCCTTCGGACTGGATGATCATTTCAACGGTCTGGCCTTCGCGGATCGAAAGGGCGGGGTTGGGCAATTCGGCCTCGACCCGGAACGTGCGGGTGGCGGGGTCTGCCACGCGCGAGATGAAGGTGACACGGCCCGTTATTTCGCGCCCGGTGGCAAGGCGCGCGCCCACCAATGCGGCGGGGGTGATGCGGTCAATCTCGGTCTCGGGGACGAAACCGACCAGCTTGATCGGGTCCAGCGCAATCACAGTGGCACAAAGCCCGCCCGCCACCAGAAACGAGCCGATTTCGGCGGCGTCGGATTCCAGGATACCGGCAAACGGGGCGGTGATGGTCAGCCGGTCAATGTCTTTTTGCGCGGCTTGCACACCTGCCTTTGCGGCCTGAAGGGCGGCGGTGGCGCTGGCAGCGGCGGTTTGCGACCGGTATCCCCCCTCTTGCAGGCGGGCCGCCGCGGTGGCCGACAGCCGCGCCTCGGTCAGCCGCGCCTCGGCCTCGGACAGCATTGCGGCACGGGTGCCGGGGTCAAGTCGGCACAGGGTTTGCCCCGCGATCACCTGCGCACCGCGCCGCAGCGGATCTGTGATGACGCGGCCCGTGGTTTCGGCCCGCACCTCGACCCGGCGGGTGGCCTCGGTCTGGCCGCGGGTCAGCACGCCCTGATCGACCGGCTTGGCGACCGAGCGGCGCACCTGCACCAACACAGCATCGGCCCCGCCGGCCGGCGCGGCGGTCAGGGCCGGTTCTTGCGTCTCTTTGCCCGCAAAAGCCATCAGCCGATCACGTTCAAACACCAGCGCATAAAGAACGGCAAAGACCAGAACGGCATTGAGAACGGGGACAAGGCGCATTCAAATTGCTCCTGTAACTGGGTGGGGACAGCTAATGCCCCAAAGTTAAAATAACGTCAGTATGAAATGGGGCAAGAAGCCAAAGCAGGTAAAATGAACCCGTCGGTTTGATTTACGCAAGGGAACGGCTTAGCTCAAGCGTTTTTTCGGCGTCTTGGCAAAGGCGGGGGGTTGCGTGTAAGACGGGCCGAATGATCTGTTCGGGAAACACCCGGCAGTGCCGTGCAAGAGGATCAGAACCGTGAGCGAGACCGACAGCTTCATCGACGAAGTCACCGAAGAAGTTCGCCGTGATCGGCTGTTTGCCCTGATGCGGCGCTATGGCTGGATCGGGATCCTGCTGGTGGTGCTGATTGTGGGTGGGGCCGCGTATAAGGAATGGAAATACCTGCGCGATACCGCACAGGCCCAGGCCTTTGGTGATAAGGTTCTGGCTGCGATGGAGGCCGAGGACCGGGGTGCCGCGCTTGCCGCGATTGACACCGACAAGGGCCGTGCCGGGGTGTTGGGCCTGCTGCGTGCCGCCGAAGCCGTAGAGCGGGGCCAACCCGAGGCCGCCCGCACCGCGCTGGAGGCGCTGGCCAACGATACCGCATTACCCGCCAGCCTGCGCGCGTTGGCGCAGCTAAAGGCGGTGATGGTGGCCGGCACAACGATGGAGCCTGCGGCGCGCGATGCCGCCTTGGCCAGTCTTGCAGCGCCCGGCGCGCCGTTTCGTGCGCTGGCGATGGAACAACAGGCAACGATCGAAATCGAGGCGGGCCGCACCGACGAAGCGGTGGCGCTGCTGCGCCAGATTCTGGCCGAGGCCGGATTGACGGCAGGCTTGCGTCAACGCGCGACTGAGGTGATGGTGACGCTGGGTGTGGATCCGGCCGCCGAATAACGGGGGCGGATAAGTGGGTGTGATAACAAGGGGGCAAGCGCGGTGAGGCTTTCATATGGCATTGGTCAGGGCATTTGCGTTCTGGGCATCGTTGCGGCCCTTCAGGCCTGTAGTCCCAAAGAGCTGATCCTGGAAGGTGACAGGATCAACCCGCGCGATGTGCTGACCTCTGCGGAGGTTCAGACGCCAGATGCGGCCGGGCCGGTCAAGGTAGCGATTTCGCTTCCGCCGGTGCAGGGCAATGCCGAATGGACGCATCGCGGCGGCAATTCCAGCCACAACCTGATCAATGCCGCGATGGGGGCGGGCACGACGAAAATCTGGTCGGCCGATATCGGGCAGGGCGCAGGGCGCAAACACCGGATCAGCGCTGACCCGGTGGTGGGTGCGGGCCGTGTCTATACGCTGGACAGTCGCGCGCAGGTTACCGCAACCGGATTGAACGGCGCCACGCTTTGGACCGCCAACCTGACGCCCGCATCCGACCGCGCCGATGATGCCTCGGGCGGGGGGCTGGCCTTTGCCGAGGGTCGGGTTTTTGTGACCACCGGTTTTGGCGAATTGCTGGCGCTGGACGCGGCCAGCGGTGCGGTGATCTGGCGGCAGAAATTTGACGCCGCCGTGGGCGGGGCGCCGACGGTTTCGGGGGGCAATGTTTATGTCGTGGCGCGCGATGCCTCGGCCTGGGCGGTGCGGGCGTCGGATGGGCGCGTGCAATGGCAATTGCCCGGCACCCCGGCCCCCTCGGGCGTGACCGGGGTTTCGGCGCCCGCAGTCAATGACCGGATCGTGGTATTCCCGTTTGCGTCGGGCGAACTGGTCGCGGCGCTGCGAAAAGGCGGGTTGCAGATTTGGCAATCCAAGGTGGCCGGGGTGCGGCTGGGCCGGGCCTATGCCGCCGTGACCGATCTGACCGGTGATCCGGTCATCGTGGGCGATACGGTCTATGCGGGGTCGTCTGCGGGTAAACTGGGCGCCTTTGACGCAAGTTCGGGCGAACGGCTCTGGACCGCACCCGAGGGGGCCAACAGCCCGGTGCAAGTTGCGGGCGGCGCTGTCTTTCTGGTGTCGGATGAGGCACGGCTGATGCGGCTGGATGCGGCCACCGGTGACACGGTCTGGGCCGTTGATA
The DNA here is from genome assembly GCF_047638075.1 of Phaeovulum sp. Classification (NCBI taxonomy): domain Bacteria; kingdom Pseudomonadati; phylum Pseudomonadota; class Alphaproteobacteria; order Rhodobacterales; family Paracoccaceae; genus Phaeovulum; species Phaeovulum sp. Next base: position 10,806 of record NZ_JBLJBV010000079.1, on the reverse strand, counting down.
TGCCCTATTTTGTCAAGGACAAGGTGAAAAAGCAGCAGGCGATCTACGCGAATTACGGGCCCGTTCTGGCCGGTGGGCGGCTGTTTGTGGCGTCATCGGACGGGCTTTTGCGGTCATTCGATCCGGCGTCGGGCGCGTTGATCGGGCAGGCCGACATTCCGGGCGGGGCGGCCTCGGCGCCGGTCATAGCGGGGCAGGTGCTTTACGTTATGGGGCGCAAAGGACAGCTTCACGCTTTCCGCTAGGCGAAAACCCGTGTAAGGGGGCCACTTGGCATTTCCCGTAAGGGGCCCAAGGAGGGCACCATGAGCTTTACCCTGGCCATAGTTGGCCGACCCAATGTGGGCAAATCGACATTGTTCAACCGCCTTGTAGGCAAGCGGTTGGCGCTGGTTGACGATCAGCCCGGTGTGACGCGCGACCTGCGCGAAGGCGACGCCCGTCTGGGTGATCTGCGCTTTATCGTGATTGATTCGGCGGGGCTGGAACTGGCCGATGATGATAGCCTGCAAGGCCGGATGCGCCGCCTGACCGAACGCGCCGTCGAAGAGGCGGACATCTGCCTGTTCGTCATCGACGCGCGCGCAGGCGTCACCGCTGCCGACGAAATCTTTGCCGATATCCTGCGGCGCAAGAATGCCCATGTGATCGTGGCTGCCAATAAATCCGAAGGGGCCGCGGGCGACGCCGGCGCGCTGGAGGCGTGGAGTCTGGGTCTGGGCGAACCGGTGCGCATCTCTGCCGAGCATGGCGAAGGGATGGACGATCTTTACCGCATTCTTGTCCCGCTGGCCGACGCGTTCGAGGAAAAAGCTGCCCTGAACGCGCCCGATGTGAATGTGGACGTCAGTGACAACGAAGACGAAGACGCCTATCAGCCGCCGACCAAGGCCAAGCCGCTGCAACTGGCGGTGATTGGCCGCCCGAACGCCGGAAAATCGACGCTGATCAACAAGATCATCGGTGAAGAGCGCCTGCTGACCGGCCCCGAAGCCGGAATCACCCGTGACGCGATCTCGGTCCGGACCGAGTTCATGGGCACTCCGATGCGGATTTTTGACACGGCCGGGATGCGCCGGAAATCGAAGATCGACAACAAGCTGGAAAAACTGTCGGTCGCAGATGGCTTGCGCGCGGTACGTTTTGCCGAAGTGGTCGTGGTGCTGCTGGATGTGGATATCCCGTTCGAGCAACAAGACCTGCGGATCGCTGATTTTGCGGAAACCGAGGGGCGCGCCGTCGTGGTGGCGGCCAACAAATGGGATCTGGAAGAGGACAAGGCGCATAAGCTCAACGACCTGCGCGAGGCGTTTGAACGCCTGTTGCCGCAGCTGCGCGGCGCCCCCCTGGTTACCGTGTCGGCCAAGACCGGCAAGGGGCTCGACCGCCTGCACGCGGCAATCCTGAAGGCGCATGCGGTCTGGAACCGCCGGGTCACCACCGCCAAACTGAACCAATGGCTGGGCGCGATGACCGAGGCGCACCCGCCCCCCGCGCCCGGCGGCCGCCGGATCAAGCTGCGCTACATGACCCAGGTGAAAACCCGCCCGCCGGCGTTTGTCGTGATGTGCAATCACGCAGACAAACTACCCGACAGCTATTCTCGCTATCTGGTCAATGGCTTGCGCAATGATTTTGATATGCCCGGCACGCCGATCCGCCTGACTTTCCGTGATCAGGGGGACAAGAACCCCTTCAAGGACAAAAAGTGGTTCACCCCGTCGCGGTTGCGCAAGCATACCGATAACAAGGGCAAATTCGACTAGGCCAAGCTCTTCTTTGCAAAGCTGTTCTTTCCGGGGGCTACCCCGGACAGAACATCAGGTGGCAGACCGGATCTGGGCCGCAACAAGCGCGATGATCGCAACACCTGACGCGCCAGCCACCAGGAACCCGGCGTCAAGATTGGCGGCGATGATGCCAAAAAGCGCCCAGATCACGGCACCCGCATAGCCCACAGAGGGGCGAAGGCGAATAATCGCAAAAAGCGCGAGGGCGGCAATCAGAACCAGCATCGACAGGGTGGCAGCCATCGGCGGCAACCAACCCTGACCGATCAGCACAACGCCCGTGGCCACCCCCGAAGCGGCGGTCAGCCAGCCAGCGTAAAGCGCGATGGGCAAACGCAACAACCAGGGGGCAGGATGCTTGGGCAAGCGGCTCATCGCGAGAATGGCAAAACCCCACATCAGCCAGATCTGTACCGTGGCAAGGTTGGGCGCACGCTGCGCCACCTCTAGCCACGGTGCGCCAAGGGCCAGAGACAGGATCAGCGGCCCTCGGGGGGCGCGCCATTGTGCGTCGTCGGCGTGGCGCCAAAGCCCATACGCCGCATGAACCAGCAGTAAAAGGTAAATCACCCCCCAGATCGAAAAGGCCCAACCCGCCGGCTGAATCGGTGGATCCATGACCGGAACGGGAAAGGCGCCCTGATCGTAGCCCCGAAACGAGGTGGCGAAAACAGGCGCGATGGCAAAAGCAAGCGCGGCGACTAAAAGCAGGGGGGCGGAAAAACGTTTCATGGTGCTCTTACGAAACAGCAAGTGGTTTGGATCACTTTATTTACGCGCTCTGCGAACATCCGCGTGCCGAAATCAAACCAGCGTTCCGTCAGCGGTCAGGCGGGTCTTGCCGCGCAGGTAGGGGTGTAACACGGCAGGAAGCGTAACCGAGCCATCCGCCTCTTGCCCGTTCTCCAGCACCGCGATCAGGCAACGCCCCACCGCAAGACCCGAGCCGTTCAGCGTCGCCACAAATTCGGGTTTGCCGCCCGTTGCGGGTTTGTAGCGGGCATTCATCCGGCGTGCCTGAAAGCTGCCACAGGTTGAGACGGAGCTGATTTCGCGGTAGGTGTCCTGCCCGGGCAACCACACCTCCAGATCGTGGGTTTTCTGGCTGCCAAAGCCCATGTCGCCGGTGCACAGCACAATCCGCCGATAAGGCAGGTTTAACTGTTCCAGCACGGTTTCGGCGCAGCGGGTCATGCGTTCATGTTCCTCAAGGGCTGCATCCGGGGTGCAGATCGTCACCATTTCAACCTTTTCAAACTGATGCTGGCGCAACATCCCCGAGGTGTCCTTGCCTGCCGAGCCCGCTTCCGAGCGGAAACATTGGGTGTGGGCGCAGTAGCGGCGGGGCAGGGTGGTTTCGTCCAGCGTTTCACCGGCAACGATATTGGTCAGCGTCACCTCGGCGGTGGGGATCAGCCACCAGCCATTGGTGGTTTGATAGCTGTCTTCAGCGAACTTTGGCAGATTACCGGTGCCGATCATCGCCTCATCGCGCACCAGAACGGGGGTAATGGTTTCCGAAAGGCCGTGCTGTTCGGTGTGCAGGTCCAGCATGAACTGTGACAGCGCCCGGTGAAGGCGCGCAACCCCCCCCGACAGCACCACAAAGCGTGCGCCCGAAAGTTTGGCGGCGGTTTCAAAATCCATACCGCCCTGCACGGCGGGCAGTTGGTAATGCTCGACCGGTGTAAAACCAAGGTCGCGCGGGCTGCCCCAGCGTTTGATTTCGACATTGTCGGATTCGTCGCGCCCGTCCGGCGCCTCGGGTAGGGGCAGGTTGGGAATGGCCAGCAACAGATCGCGCAGGGCAAGGTCTTTTTCGCCCGCTTCGGCGGTCAGGCGCGCGACGTCGGATTTCTTTTCGGCCACGAGCCCGCGCAAGCGTTCAAACTCGGCATCGTTGCCCGCAGCCTTGGCGGCGCCAACCTCTTTCGAGGCGCGGTTCTGATCGGCCTGGGCGGTTTCGGCGGCCCGAATACAGGCGCGGCGCGTTTCATCCAGCGACAGAATTTCAGGCGACATCGGGGATAAACCGCGCCGGGCAAGGGCGGCGTCAAAGGCGGTGGGGTTTTCGCGGATGGCGCGGATGTCGTGCATGGCGGACCTCATTCAATGCTGAGCGCCGTTTACCGCATTGCGCCGCGCGCGGAAAGGGCACGAATGCGGGGCATTATGCGCCATTGCATCCTTGCTTGCGGTAGGGTTGAATTCTGATATACAAATATCACATTCAGCAAATCGAATGTAAATCGGTAAAGTATTGTAAAAACCGCTTGCAAAACCCCTAAGGGAAGGGACGCCAAAATGAAATCCATGCTTTATGCGTTGACACTGGCCGTGCTGTTGCAGCCTGTGGCGGCCCATGCCGAGGACGGTTTTTTGGTTACCCCGACAGAGGTGACGGACTGGAAGGCGGTTTACGGCCGGGTCGAGGCAAAAGACAATATTCCGGCGCGTGCGCGGCTGGGGGGTACGCTGGTGGAACTGGTCGTCTCTGAAGGCGACGTGGTGCAGGCGGGCCAGCCGATGGGGCGCATCGTCGATGAAAAGCTGGACTTTCAGCTGGGTGCGATAGACGCGCAGCTGCAAGCGCTTGAGGCACAGTTGGCTAACGCCGAGGCTGAATTGACGCGCGGCGAGGAATTGCTGTCGCGTGGCGTGACCACTGCGCAGCGGTTGGATGCACTGCGCACCCAGGTGGATGTCGTAAAAGGCCAGATCGAGGCGCAAAAGGCGCAGGCGCAGGTGGTCAGGCAACAGGCTGATGAGGGCACCGTGCTGGCGCCGATTTCCGGGCGCGTGCTGAACGTGCCGGTGGCCATGGGCGCGGTGGTGATGCCGGGCGAGGTGGTGGCGACGGTCGGCGGCGGCGGGTTTTTCCTGCGCCTTGCGGTGCCCGAACGCCACGCGGCCAATTTGACCGAGGGCGATACGATCCGGGTTGAAGCTGCCGCTGGCGTAACCGAGGGGCGGCTGGCCAAGGTCTATCCGCTGATCGAGAACGGTCGGGTTATTGCCGATGTCGAGGTCGCGGCGCTGGACGTTGATTTTGTCGATGCGCGGGTCTTGGTGCGGCTTCCGATGGGCAAGCGGCAGGTGCTGCTGGTGCCGGCGGATATGGTGGTGACGCACGCGGGCCTTGATTTTGTGCAGGTTGACGGTTTGGCACGGGTGGTGGTGCCGGGCATCGTGCAGACCGTTGACGGGGTGAAGATGGTCGAGATTGTGACCGGCCTTCAGGGTGGCGAGACGGTGACAGTAAATGGCCAGTGAACCGATTGAAACCGATGGGCTGCCCTTGGGCAAGCTGGGCCTGGCCGGACGGCTGACACGCGCGTTCATTCAGTCTCCGATGACGCCGCTGATAGTTTTGGCGGCGCTGGCGGTGGGGCTATTGGCGCTAATCAGCCTGCCACGCGAGGAAGAGCCGCAGATTTCGGTGCCGATGGTCGATATCTTGATTCAGGCGCCGGGGCTACGGGCCGAAGACGCGATGAAGCTGGTTACCGAGCCGATGGAAACCATCGTCAAGGGCATCAATGAGGTTGAACACGTCTATTCCCAGACGCGCGATGATTTCGCCATGGTCACGGCACGGTTCCTGGTCGGCACCTCGTCTGACGCTGCAATCTTGCGTGTGCATGAAAAGGTGAATGCCAATCTGGACCGGATTCCGGTGGGTATTGACCCGCCTTTGATTGTCGCGCGCGGCATTGATGATGTGGCGATTGTGTCGCTGACGCTGTCGGCTGATCCGGGGGGGCAGGTGTCGGCCAATGATCTGACGCGGATCACCCGCGAATTGCAGGGCGAGATCACCAAGATCGACAATGTCGGCCTGACCTATATCGTCGGTGAGGCCCCCGAGGCGCTGCGGATCGCGCCCGACCCCGAAAGACTGGCGCTATACGGGATCACGCTGCAACAGCTGTCTTACAAGGTCGCGCAGGCGAACCGTGCCTTTTCAACCGGCAAGGTGCGCGACGGGGGCGAACAGATCGACCTTGTGGCGGGAAAAACCCTGACCGCCCCGGCCGAGATTGCGGGGCTTTTGCTGACCGCGCGCGATGGGCGGCCGGTCTATGTGGCCGACGTGGCCAATGTCAGCTTCGTGCCCGACACGTCCGGGCATATCGTCGCCAATGTGATGCGTGGGCCTGACGGCAGCTTGCAGCGCAGCCCTGCCGTTACCTTGGCGATTGCCAAGCGTGCCGGTGCCAATGCGGTGGTGGTGGCCGAGCAGATCCTGCACCGCGTCGATGAACTGGAGGGGCATCTGATCCCCCAAGGGGTGACGGTGCAGATCACCCGTGACTACGGCGAAACCGCCAATGAAAAGGCCAATGAGCTGTTGTTTCACCTTGGCCTTGCCACGGTGTCGATTGTTGCGCTGATCCTGTTTGCCATTGGCTGGCGCGAAAGCATCGTGGTGGCGATCGTCATTCCGGTCACGATCTTGCTGACGCTGTTTTCGTCCTGGATCATGGGCTATACGCTGAACCGGGTCAGCCTGTTCGCGCTGATCTTCTCGATCGGGATTCTGGTCGATGATGCGATTGTGGTGATCGAAAATATCGCCCGGCACTGGGGCCTGAAAACCCCCGGCACCCGCACCCAAAAGGCGATTGCCGCCGTGGCCGAGGTTGGCAACCCCACAATCGTCGCTACGCTCACGGTGGTGGCGGCGCTGTTGCCGATGCTGTTCGTGTCTGGGCTGATGGGGCCTTACATGAGCCCGATCCCGGCCAATGCCAGCGCGGCGATGATTTTCTCGTTCTTTGTGGCGGTTATCATCACGCCCTGGCTGATGGTAAAGATCGCCGGCGATGCCCCCTTGCACCACGACACCGGGCACCATGGCGGCAAGTTGGGTGCGATTTACGAGGTGGTGGCGCGCCGTGTGCTGGCCAGCAAGGGCACAGCCTGGGCCTTCTTGATCGTAACAATAGTACTGTCGTTTGGATCACTTGGGATGCTTTATACCAAGGATGTAACGGTAAAACTGCTGCCCTTTGACAACAAATCCGAGCTTTCCGTGGTGATTGACCTGCCCGAAGGCGCCAGCGTCGAGGCGACGGATGCGGTGGCGCAAAAGGTGGCCGCCGTGGTGACCGAACTGCCCGAGGTGGTCAGCGTGCAGACCCATGCAGGCACGGCGGCGCCGTTCAACTTCAACGGGCTTGTGCGGCACTACTACATGCGCGCAGACCCGAATCTGGGCGATGTGCAGATCAACCTGACACCAAAAGCCGACCGCGACCGGCCCAGCCACGATATCGCGCTTGATATCCGTCAGCGGATCATGGCGATGGATGTGCCCGCCGGAACCAACCTCAAAACGGTCGAGCCGCCGCCCGGCCCACCGGTGATAGCCACGCTGTTAGCCGAGGTTTACGGCCCCGATGCCGCGACCCGGCGCGCTGCGGCAACCAAAATTCGGGCGGCGTTTGAAAGCGTGCCCTTTGTGGTGGATGTCGACGACAGTTTCGGCACCCAGGCCCGCCGGTTGCGCGCCACCATCAACGCCGACGATCTGGAGTTTTTCGAGGTGCAGGAAGGCGATGTGTTCGACACGCTTGCCATCCTGAACAGTGGCACCACCGTTGGCTATTCGCACCGCGGCGAAGGGCGGCACCCGATTCCCATTCGGGTGGAACGCGAAAAAGGCGCGCAGGTGATGGACGAGGCCGCACTCTCTACGCCGATCCCGGCGAACCTGCTGCCGGGTGCGCGGGGCGTTGTGGAATTGGGCGATGTGGTCAGCCTCAATGAGGAACGGGCGAGTTTCCTGATCTTTCGTCATAACGGGCGAGAGGCCGAAATGGTGACAGCCGAACTGGCCGGCACGTTTGAGGCACCGCTTTACGGCATGATCGCGGTCAACGAGGCGCTGGACCAGATGGATTGGGCCCCGGGCGAAAAGCCGGTCGTCAGTCTGCATGGCCAGCCCGAGGACGAGTCCGTCGTGACGCTGCTCTGGGATGGCGAATGGGAGGTGACCTGGGTCACCTTCCGCGACATGGGGGCGGCCTTTGCGGTGGCGCTTTTGGGGATTTATATTCTGGTGGTGGCGCAGTTTGGCAGCTTCAAACTGCCGTTGGTCATCCTGACGCCGATTCCGCTAACCTTTCTGGGGATCATGCTGGGGCACTGGATTTTCAAGGCACCGTTTTCGGCCACGTCGATGATCGGGTTCATCGCGCTGGCGGGGATCATCGTGCGCAACTCGATCCTGCTGGTCGACTTCATTCGCCACGCAGACCCGACCGGGAAAACCAAGGTCGATATCCTGATCGAAGCGGGGGCGATCCGTTTCAAGCCGATCCTGCTGACGGCGATTGCGGCGATGATTGGCGCGGTGGTGATTCTGGCCGACCCGATCTTTCAGGGGCTGGCAATTTCACTGCTGTTCGGGCTGCTGTCCTCAACACTGCTGACGGTGCTGGTGATCCCGGCAATCTACCGGGTGTTTCGCACCTGACCTTTCCCCGCGCGCGGCAGGCAGGAATGGTTAGGCGCGGGGCTCAGGATCTGGGAAACGTGCCCTAACCCGGAGTCAGGACGGTTCAGTTCGGGCGGCAGAACATATCATAGACCAGCCCGACGATGCGCGATGCGCGTGGGTCCGACAGCGAATAGTAGATCGCCTTGCCTTCGCGGCGGGATGATACCAGCCCCTCAACCCGCAACCGCGCCAGTTGCTGGCTGACGGCCGCTTGACGCGTTTCCAGAAGGTTTTCCAACTCGGTCACGGATTTTTCGCCCGACGACAGATGGCACATGATCATCAGCCGGCCTTCATGCGCCAGCGCTTTCAGCAGGTTCGAGGCGTCTTGCGCCCGGCCCATCATCTCTTCAGCGTTCAGTGGCGCGCAAGGAGTCGTGCTGCTGGGTCCGGCGTTATTGTCACGCTTTGACGCTGCCATCACCACACCATTGTCCTTTTTTTGCCTTGGCAATATCGCACTGCGCGGCATCGATGTCCCTTTCATTGCACAGGGAAATTGTAATTAGTTTGGAAGTGAAGAACAAGGAACGATCAGGTGAGCGCCAGATGGCTTGCCCGCCCAATCACGGTCTGATCCTGCAAGAGCGGTGGGCTGTCGGGGTGTTTGGGGGGAATGGCATAGGGGCAGGGCAACGCACCATCAGCGGCCTTTTGGGCCTGGGGGCACGCCACTGGTGCTGATAGGGGCAACCGGGCGCAATCAGGGCTGTTCTTTGCCATGGACGGCGGCGCGAATGGCGGGCATCTTGCGGGCATGGATAATTTTGATGCAATGGCGCGGCGCGCCGAAGAGTTGTTTTTGGCTGGGGTCGCGGCGGCCGATCCGGGGCAGGCGGTAGCGCGGGCGATGGAGGCGGTGAGGGCCGATCCGCCAGCAAAGGGCGGGCGCTGGGTGGTGATCGCACTTGGCAAGGCTGCGCGCGCGATGGCCGAGGCGGCGATAAAAGCCTTACCGGGCGCGTCGGTGTTGGTCGTGACGAATTACGAAAACGCCGTGGCTTTGGCAGGCGCCGAGGTGATGGCAGCGGGGCATCCGGTGCCTGATGACGCCGGGCTTGCAGCGGGGCGGGCAATCACGGCGCGGCTGCGGTCGGTTCAACCAGAGGACCGCGTTTTGGCGCTGATTTCCGGGGGCGGGTCCGCGCTTTGTCCGGCGCCGGTGCCGGGCATAAGCCTGAGTGACAAGGCCGAGGTCAGCCGGCTGTTGCTGGGGTCGGGCGCCGATATTGGCCAGATGAATCTGGTGCGTCAGACGCTGTCGCAGCTGAAAGGGGGCGGCTGGTTGCGCCTTAGCGCGGCGCCCGTGGTGGCGCTGATCCTGTCGGACGTGCCGGGCGATGATCTGCGGGTCATCGCCTCGGGGCCGACGGTGGCGCCGATCGGCACCCGTGCGGACGCGGCCGCACTATGCCGGCAGCTGGGTATCTGGGCGCGCTTGCCCGATGCGGTGCGGGCACATCTGGATGCGGCGGCCCCTGCCGTGGCGGACTTGCCAATGGCGCGCAACATTCTGGTAGGCTCTAACGCGCTGTCGTTGGCGGCGATGGCGGCCAAGGGCGCGACGCTGGCACCAGAGCCGTTGGACGGTGATGTGGCGGCGCAGGCGGCACGGATTGTCGCGTTGATGGGGCAACTGCTACCCGGCCAGCCGCTGGCCTTTGGCGGAGAGACAACCGTGCGGTTGACCGGCACCGGATTGGGCGGGCGCAATCAGGAACTGGCGCTGCGGGTCGCGGTTCTGGCCGAGGCCGAGGGCTGGCGTGACCCATGGGTCTTTCTGGCCGCCGGGACCGATGGCCGGGATGGCCCGACCAAGGCGGCGGGCGCGATTGTGGGGCCACACACAGTGACACGGATGCGTGCGGCGGGGTTTGACCCGATGGATGTGCTGGCGCGAAACGATTCGAACCCGGCGTTGGCGGCTGCGGGGGCGCTGCTGATCATCGGCGCCACCGGCACCAATGTGGCAGATCTGGCGGTTGCGCTGCGCGGCCCGGTCTAATGCCCGCCGCCCGATAGGACCCGATCAATGCGCGGGCGTGCCGTTATCTTCGGCCTTTGACGGCGCGGTTTCGGGGGGAAGCCAGAACCGCACCAGAACCCCGCGCACCACGGCAAGGGCAATGATGGTGAGCGCGAGCGTATCGAACGAGATCGTCGGTAGGTAGTCCATGGCGCGACTCCGTATTGCTTTATGCCGTTATCGCGGTTGATTGGGGCGCAAACGTGGCGGGGACGGGGCTTTTTCAACGCGCGGTCGCATGTGGTGGGGCTGGACACCGCCTGTGCGCCCGCTATGAAAAGGCAATTGACATTGGGTCCGGCATAAGGGGGCGATGATGCTGTTAGCCTATCAGACTGGCGCGCGCGGGCTGATGCCGTTGGATGCCGGGGATGCCTTGGAAGATGCGGTCTGGATCGACCTGCTGCAGCCCGAACCTGCGCAGGTTGCAAAACTGGAAGCGTTGGGTGTTGAGGTGCCGACACTGGCCGATATGGAAGAGATCG
>NZ_JBLJBV010000078.1:0-4910 GCF_047638075.1 Phaeovulum sp. | reverse complement strand
ACGAAGCCATGAGTCATACGGTTTTGCTGGGCCAGTGTCGCGGCTTTTTACGCCAACACAGCCTGCGCGCCGTGACCGGGGCCGATACCGCCGGTTCGGCCAAGATCGTTGCGGAACGCGGCAACCCAAAGCTGGCCGCGCTCGCCTCTGAACTTGCCGGCGAGATTTACGGGCTCGATTGTCTTGCCCGCCATATCGAGGACAAGCAAAACAACACTACCCGCTTTTTGATCATGTCACGCGAAGCGAACCTGAACCGGCGCGGCACGGCAGGGATGATGACCACCTTCGTCTTTCGCGTGCGCAATATTCCGGCCGCGCTTTACAAGGCGATGGGCGGGTTTGCGACCAACGGCGTGAACATGACCAAGCTGGAAAGCTATATGGTCGACGGTAATTTCACCGCAACCCAGTTCTACGCCGATATCGAAGGCCACCCCGATGACAGCAACGTGCGCCTTGCACTGGACGAGCTGGGCTATTTCACCTCGTCAATGTCGCTGGTGGGGGTCTATCCGGCAGACCCACGCCGCCATGGCCAGAATACCTGAGGCGGTTCAGATCACCGAAAGGGCGGCACGCGTCTCAATGCGCTGCGCATAGGCGCGCAGCTTTTCGTCGTATCTGTGCTTTAGCCTGCTGCGCCCCAGCTTGGCCGATTGCAGCATCAGCCGCGCGCCCAGACTGCGCGGGCGCAGATCCAGGGACATCGTCAAACGGGTGCGGCGCGGCGACAGCGCCAAAAGGTTGATCTGCAAGGTCAGCTCAAAGCCGTCTGACACACCGGCGAATTCGACCAGTTCAAGGTGATCACAGCGGGTAATCCGGGCAATCATACGCCGTATCTTGCCGTGATAGTGAAACGCCACGTTCCACGATGCACCCGGCCCCGGTTCTACAGTCGCATTCAGCCGTTGCACATCTGCCCCGCGGCGCAGGGCTGCGCGTTCATGACCAGTGAAATCCGTCACCGCCTTAAAAACGAAACCAACGGGGGCTTCGATATCCTCATGGCTGACGAATTTCATCGAAACACTACCCCGCCCCTGACAAGTGGCCTTTTGTGCAGTCAATCCCGCTGGTCTGCAAGCCATCGCCATAGCAGAAAACGCACAAGCGGCCCCAAAGAGGCGCACAAATGGTTGGGGGGCCAAAAACGACCAAGGCATTACACCGCAGGGCCAGTGTGATCAAAACACATCTTTAGGTTGTATTAATTTTTGACAACCCCCCTTATGGGTAGATCGGGCGGCTTATCAGGCTTAGACTTTTTCAATCGGACACACCGCCGCCAGTCCTTCAAAGGCGGCCAAACAACAGGCGAGGTCAGACGTGGGGGCCCCATGCGTGGCAACAACCAATATTGAGGGAACGCAGCCCGGCACAGCCGCCACCAGAACGGCGCAGCTGCGCATTCTTGAAACGACCGACCTTCACGCGCATGTCTTTGCCTATGACTATTACGCCGACCGCCCGGACGACCGCGTTGGCCTTGCCCGCACCGCCGCGCTGATTGAAGCCGCCCGCGCCGAAGTTGCCAATGCGCTGCTGTTCGACAACGGCGATTTTCTGCACGGCACACCCTTGGGGGATTATGTCGCGCAGCGGGGCCTGGCCCCGGGGCAGCTGCACCCAATGACCGCCGCGATGAATGCCCTGGGCTATGACGCGGCCACCTTGGGAAACCACGAATTCAATCATGGATTGGAGTTTCTGCTGCAGGCGATTGCCCCGGCAAATTTTCCCATCATCTCGGCCAATATCGCGTTGCGTCTGGCGGCCACGCCCGAACACGATCAAACCCTGTTGCCGCCCTACATAATTCTGGACCGTATCCTGACCGATGAAACCGGCGCCGCCTGCCCTATCCGCGTTGGCGTCATCGGGCTGTTACCGCCGCAAATCGTGGCTTGGGACCGCAAACACCTGGCCGGCCGCGTCGAAACCCGCGGCATTGTCGAAGCGGCGCGCGCCCATGTGCCCAGACTGCGCGCCGCCGGCGCCGATATCGTGATCGCGCTGGCCCATACCGGAATCGGTGCCGACGGGGCAGCGGCAGACAGCGAACACGCCGCCGTGCCCCTGGCCGCAGTGCCCGGAATTGACGCTATTCTGGCCGGGCACAGCCACCTGACATTCCCCTCGCCCGATTTTCCGCATAACCTGCCCGGCGTTGACGCCGGTGCGGGGCGGATCGGGCGGATCCCGGTGGTCATGGCCGGTCTGTGGGGGTCTGATCTGGGCATCATCGACCTGGCGCTGCACCATGATGCGGCAGGGTGGCGGGTGACAGGCGCCACCGCCTCAACCCGCCGGATCTTTGCTCCAAACCCCAACATTCCGCCTTGCCCGCCCACACCCTGCATGCAAACACCCCGCGTTAGCGCCGTGCTGGCCGCCGCCGAGGCCGACCACCTTGCCACACTGGCCCATATTCGCCGCCCGGTCGGGCGCAGCACCGCCCCCATGCACAGCTACTTTTCCATGGTCGCCCCCGATGCGGGGCTGAACTTCGTGGCCGAGGCCCAACGCTGGCACGTCGCCAAAATGCTGTCCGCCACCCCCGAGGGATCGCTTCCGATCCTGTCAGCCGTGGCCCCGTTCAAATGCGGCGGCCGCAGCGGGCCGCATTACTTCACTGAAATTCCGGCGGGCGATCTGGTTGCGCGCAACCTGGCCGACCTTTATCTTTTCCCCAATACGATCCGGGCGCTGAAAATCACCGGCGCGCAACTGGCCGATTGGCTTGAACGCGCGGCAGGTATTTTTGCGCGACTGTCGCCCGGCCAGCCGGATCAGCCGCTGCTTGACCCCAACTTTCCCAGCTACAACTTTGATGTCGTGACCGGGCTGACCTATGACATCGACCTTTCGCAACCGGCCAGGTTTGACCCCTTGGGCCGGTTGATCAACCCCACCGCGCGCCGCGTGCGCAACCTGCGGATGGCAGGGCAAAAGGTGCCACCTGACGCCGCGCTGATCGTCGCCACCAACAGCTTTCGCGCCTCTGGGGTTGGCAGTTTTGCCGGGGCCGAGGCGGGCAATATCGTGCTGGACAGCCCCGATACCATCCGCGACATCCTGCTGCGCTATGCCATCGAAGCGGGGGACGTTCACCCCCGGCGCACGCAGATCTGGCGCTTTGCCCCGGCTGGCCAGACCACTGCGGTATTTGACACCGGCCCCGGTGCCGCAGCCTATCTGGATGAGCTGGCGAACCTCGACGTCTCGCCGCTGGGCCTGACCGCGAATGGCTTTGCCCGCTATCGCATCCGGTTATGACCGCGCCGGATACGCGCGGCAAAGTCAGATTGCATTCTTGCCAATCCCGATCAGGCCGCCTATATGCATTGTCGAGAGGTTGGCGCGGGCGAGCGCCTCGCCAACCCGGTCAGGTCCGGAAGGAAGCAGCCGTAACGAGCCCCGCTTGGGTCGTTGTCCAGCCTCTCACCTTGCTCCCTCCCACCTCGTTGAAGATGCAGAGAAGCCCTGCTTTATAAGGGCGCTCACTACAAAACCTGCTACAAGAACCGCTACAAACCAGGTGATTGAGGTGGGAATGAAATACGTTCAGCAAATCAGGGGAAAGTGGTTCGTTCGTGTCACTGTGCCAGAGGAGCTGCGCTCGATTATCGGACTGCGAGAATTGGTCGAGCGAGACTTGCCGTCAGACGCCCGAGCACGAGAACGGCTAGTGCACGGAATACTCCATCGATTCTTCGCCACCATCGACAAAGCGCGGGTGGATCTTGAAACCCGCAGGAATTCACCTTCCATCGCGTTATAGATTGCTGCCAAGAAACATTATTTCACACAATTGCCCAAGATGCGCAAAAGCGCGCGTCTATGCCGACAGTAACCAATATTCAGGCCGAGAAGGGACGCGCGCTCGACAGACTTGCGCAAGAGCAGCGCGAGGACCGTCAGAGCCAAACCTCCATCATCAATGCAACAACAGACTTCGAACTGATGGCAGGCGCACGTTACTTTGACCACAACAACAGGGTGCGACGACTTGCGGCTTTTCATTCGAGCTTCGGCACGGGTGAAACACAATGGATCGAGCCTGCGGTGCAACAATACCTCAATGACAATCACCCCCATTTATAGCGTGACACGCAAGAGTGGCGACATCTAGCCCACGCATTCACTCGCGCCGAGATCGAAGCACTGGAGCCCGCATTAGAACGCGAGCGCGGTTATTTTTCAGGGTGCCCTTCAGACCCATTGTTAACAGCGCCAGAGGCAGAACTTATTGCCACTGGCCTGGTCGGTGCCAACGAAGGCCACAAAATATCACTCAGCGAAGCTCTGAACGCCTTCCACGAAGAACGAACAGCCGGCGGCAATTCACTGGCAGCAAAAACAATGGAGGAGCACCGGAATGCAGTGCGTATGTTCAAGGAATTCATCGGGGCTGATATCGCTGTCGCAGTTATCACGAAAAAGCACATCATCGATTACAAGAAAGCCCTGATCAAAACACCTAACCGCTATATGATGCGATTTCCCGGCCTGACCCTACCCGACGCGATCAACGCGAATGCAAAACTCCCAAAACCGTTTCCGACACTGGCACCGAAGACAGTGAATATGAAGTGGCTCTCGCATCTTTCGGGCGTCCTCAACTGGGCAGTGGAAAATGGTCAAATGGAATTTAATCCAGCAAAAGGTGTTCGCGTGGACACCGGAAAAAAGACACACCAGGAACCCTCTCGGCTCGCTCTCACCAAATAGGAACTCAACACGATTTTTGGGCACCAGATGTTCGCGGATAGGTCAGCTTATGGCCTGAAACAGTGGGCATTGCTGATCATGCTTTACACCGGCGTGCGCAACTCGTCGGAAATGGCCCGTCTGTCAACGGCGGCGTAAAAGCCAACCAAGGGGCGGCGCAAAAGTCTACCAGT
>NZ_JBLJBV010000077.1:0-25725 GCF_047638075.1 Phaeovulum sp. | reverse complement strand
GGGGGCTGTCTGCCCCCGCCGCCCCGTACCGGTGCGGCCCCCCCGAGAGTATTTTTGCCAAACAAAAGCCGATCAGGTTTTGGTCATGATCCGGTTGATGTGACCCATTTTGCGACCGGGTTTGGCCTCGGCCTTGCCGTAGAGGTGGATCGCGGTCCGGGGGGCGCGGGCGAGGGCGGGGATATCGTCCACGTCGTTGCCGATCAGGTTGCGCATTTCGATATCGGCGTAGCGGCTACCGTCGCCCAGTGGCCAGCCTGCGATAGCGCGGATGTGCTGCTCAAACTGGTCGATGGCGCAGCCCTGTTGCGTCCAATGGCCGGAATTATGGACGCGGGGGGCGATTTCGTTGACTAGGAGTCCCTCGGCTGTGACGAACAGTTCGACCCCTAGAACGCCAACGTAATCGAGCGCGTTGAGGATGCGTGCCGCGATCAGCACCGCATCGGTGCGTTGGGCGGCGGTGATCTGGGCAGGCACCGTAGTGGTGTGCAAAATACCGTCGCGGTGGATGTTTTCGCCGGGGTCGAAGGCCGCCACCTCGCCCGAGGTGCCGCGCGCCGCGATCACCGAGATTTCGCGGCTGAAGGTGATGAAGCCTTCAAGCACGGCTGGCGCACCCGCCATTGCGGCCAGCGCCGGGGCAGCATCGGTTGGCGCCAGGATTCGGGCCTGCCCTTTGCCATCATAGCCAAGGCGGGTGGTTTTCAAGATTGAGGGGGTGCCGATGCGGGTGAGCGCCTGATCGAGGCTGGCGGCGTCGTTTACCTCGGCCCAGGGGGCGGTGGTCAGGCCGATGCTGCCCAGGAAGGTTTTTTCCGCAATCCGGTCCTGGCTGATGGCGAGCGCGCGGCGCCCGGGGCGGATGGGGTGGGTGCTTTCCAGCAGGTCGAGTGCGGCGGTGGGGATGTTTTCAAATTCGTAGGTGATGACATCCACCGAGGCCGCGAAAGCGGTAAGAGCCGCGGCATCGGCGTAGTTGGCCGTCGTCACCCGGTCGGCCACATGACCTGCAGGAGGATTGGCGCCGGGTTCGAAAATATGGGTTTTGAAGCCAAGCCGCGAGGCTGCGACCGAAAGCATCCGGCCCAGCTGACCGCCGCCAAGAATACCGATGGTAGCGCCGGGGGAAAGGGGGTCATTCATCGCGCGGCTCATCGGAGATTGAGGCGGAAAGGGCATCGCGCCATGCGTCTAGCCGTTGGGCCAGGGCGGGATCTTGAAGTGCCAGAATACCTGCGGCCATCAGCCCTGCATTCGCCGCCCCCGCTGCGCCGATTGCCATGGTGGCGACCGGGTACCCTTTGGGCATCTGTACGATGGAATAAAGACTGTCTACACCCGAAAGCGCCTTGGTCTGAACCGGCACGCCCACAACCGGGATCCGGGTTTTCGAGGCCATCATGCCGGGCAGATGGGCGGCACCACCGGCGCCTGCGATAATCACCTGAAGCCCGCGGCCAGCGGCGGCCTTGCCGTAGGCCCAAAGCCGATCCGGGGTGCGGTGTGCCGATACGATCCTGGCCTCATACGAAATGCCCAGTTCATCCAGCACGGTGGCGGCCTCGCGCATCGTGGGCCAGTCCGATTGGCTGCCCATGATGATTCCCACTTTGACGCCCATCTATCTTTCCCCGTTGATCTGGCGCGCACTATAAACACGCGGGGCCGCCATGCAATGACCGGGGCCGGGTAAAACGGGGGTGATCAGGCGATGATGTCGGGGGTCAGCATGTCGTCCAGCCGGGCGATCTGATCTTTCAGGGACAGTTTTTGTTTTTTCAGACGTTTCAGTGTCAGCGGATCGGCGCGACCCGATTGGGCAAGCGCTGCGATAGCCTCATCAAGGTCGCGATGTTCGCGCCTTAGCACTTCCAGTTTGACGCGAAGCACCTCTTCGGGGTTCATTTCGATATGTGCATTCATGCCGAATCTCGGAGTGTAAGGGTTGCGCTAAAGACGGCCGCCCCCTGAGTCGCGGGGCGCCTGAACTTAATATAGCGATTCCCGTGCGTTGCGGGGATAAAAAACATGCTCCCTGTTAAAGGACGGTTAACTCTTGCAGCGGTGCATGCTGCTTCCCATATTCAGGATGCGGGTCGCCTGTGGTTGGGGCCCGTTTTAGCAACGTCGCTTTGTGAAGGGCTTGCAGATGACGAAACTCAGCTTTGGGTCGCACCCATATCTTTTGGGGTTTGACCAGTTGGAACGGTTGGTAGAACGGACCGCAAAGACCGGATCCGACGGCTATCCGCCTTACAACATTGAACAATCCGCGCCGGATGTGTTTCGCATCACCCTTGCCGTTGCCGGGTTTGCCGAGGCTGATCTTGCGATCAGCATGGAGGACCGGGCCTTGGTGATTCGCGGGCGGCAGGAAGATGAAGCCGCAGGCCGGGTGTTCTTGCACCGGGGTATCGCCGCGCGCGCGTTCCAGCGCAGCTTTGTGCTGGCAGATGGCGTTGAGGTGGCGGGTGCCGCGTTGGAAAACGGCTTGCTGCATATTGAGTTGAAGCGGGCGCATCCCGAACCGGTGGTGCGGTCAATCCCGATTCGGTGTGCCTGAGGAGAGAGCAATGGATACGAAATTCGACTTTGGCGATCAGGCCGGTGAGCGGATCGTCTATGTGCGCCCGGTCGCGGTAAGCGATCTGCCGCAAGAGGTGCAGGTCCAGGCCGAGGGGCTGGACACGCTTTATGCGCTGCATGATGAGAATGGCGAGCGTTTGGCCCTGTTCAAGGATCGCAGCCTTGCTTTTGTTTTGGCGCGCCAGCATGACCGCCTACCGGTAAGCGTTCACTAAGCATTGCCTTTTATGCTGTTGGCGGGTTTTTTGCGGCGGTGACGCAAGATCACGCGGCTTGGGTGGATAGATAAATGTCAACCAGGTCGCTATGTTTGGCAACGCTGACGCAGGGGCTTGGTGCAGGGGGGCTGGCATGAAGCTGAAGGTGAACGGCGCCGAACACGAGGTCGACGTCGAAGACGACATGCCGCTTTTGTGGGTGTTGCGCGATGAATTGCACATCACCGGGCCAAAATACGGGTGCGGCATTGCCCAATGCGGTGCCTGCACGGTGCATCTGGATGGCGAGGCGGTTCGGTCATGTCAGGTCACGGCTGGCGACGTGGGCGCCGGTGAAATCACCACGATTGAAGGTCTGGGCACGCCCGAGGCGTTGCATGCGGTGCAGGCTGCGTGGGTCGCGCATCAGGTGGCGCAATGCGGTTACTGTCAGGCGGGGCAGATCATGCAGGCCGCCGCTTTTCTGGCCACAACCCCTGATCCAAGCGACGATGACATCAATTTCGCTATGCGCGGCAACCTGTGCCGGTGCGGCACTTACCCGCGTATCCGCGAGGCGGTCAGGACTGCTGCCCGCAATCTGAAGGAAGCCTGACCTATGGGCCGTGCCGGAACAATCGCGCGCCGCAGCTTTTTGATCGGGTCGGCGGCTATGGCGGGGGGCGTGGCCTTTGGCGTCTATGCGGTGCAAAAGCCACATCCGAACCCTCTTTTGGCGGCGGCAGAGACGGGGCAGGCGGTCTTTAACCCGTGGGTAATGGTTAGCGCCGGGAAAATCACCCTGATCACACCGCATACTGACGTTGGGCAGGGGGCGCGCGCGGTTCAGGCGGCGCTGATTGCCGAAGAGATGGACCTTGATTTCGGCCAGTTTGAGGTCAGCCCCGGCGTGCCTGATGCGGCCTATTTCAACACCGCGCTGGCGCATGAAGCGGTGCCGTTCCTGTCAACGGACCAAAGCCTGCCGGCCGAGGTGCTGCGCGGTGCGGTGGGGGCAGTAATCAAACTGATGGGGGTGCAGATCACCGGAGGGTCAACCACGGTTCCCGACAGTTTTGACAAACTGCGCATGGCGGGTGCCATCGCGCGGGAAACGCTGAAGGCGGCGGCGGCAGAAAAGACTGGCGTGCCGCTGGCTGATCTGAAAACCGCCCAAGGCGCGGTGATCCTGCCCGACAAAAGCCGGATCAACTATACTGACCTTGCCGTAATCGCCGCGACGCTTGCCCCCGCCAGAGGTGTCGTTCTGCGACCACCTGAGCAATGGCGGCTTATCGGTAAGCCAATGCAAAGGCTGGACATTTTGGCAAAGTCGACCGGCACGCAGTCCTACGGCATTGATTTGTGGATGGACGGCATGGTCCACGCCACCGTCAAGACAAACCCGCGCCGGGGGGTGATGATCGGCCATGATGCGACCGACGCCGAAAAGATGCGCGGCGTGATCCGGGTCTTGCCGGTAACGAACGGCGTGGCGGTGGTGGCAGATAACACCTGGCGCGCCTTTCAGGCGGCGGATGCGATTGTCTTTGACTGGGGGCCTGCGCCCTATCCGGCCGAACAGGCGGCGCATTGGGCCGTGTTGGAGGCTGCGTTCACCCGTCAAAACCTTGACCGGAAATGGCGCGATGATGGCAATGCAAAAGCCGCGATTGCAGAGGCCGGCGATCGGGCCATTTCGCTGGAATACCGCGCGCCCTATGTTGCGCATCAGCCGCTGGAGCCGTTGTCAGCCGTGGTGCGGGTGGGCGAGGGGCGGGTCGATGTCTGGGCTGGGTCGCAAGTGCCGCGCTTTGCCCAAGACCGCGTGGCCGCGATAACCGGGCAAGACCCTGCGAATGTTCATCTACATAATCAATACGTTGGCGGCAGCTTTGGGCACCGGTTGGAAATGGAGAATATCGCCCTTGCCGCCGAGATTGCGGCACAGATGAAAGGCGCCCCCGTCAAGCTGACCTACCGCCGCGAAGAGGATTTCGCGCAAGACTTTCCGCGCCAGATCGGCATTGGCCGGGCCGTGGGTGTGGTGCGCGACGGCAAGGTTGATACGCTTGATTTGCAAATCGCCACGCCCTCGGCTGCGCGGTCGCAGGCGGAACGCTTGGGCCAGTCTGTGCCAGGGCCGGACGGTCAGATTGCTGCCGGGGCCTGGAACCAGCCTTATGCGTTGCCCAACTTTCGGGTCAGGGCGTACGCAGTGCCGGGGCTGGCGCCGGTCAGCTCGTGGCGGTCGGTCGGGGCCTCGACGGCGGGGTTCTTTGCTGAATGTGCGCTGGATGAGCTGATCCACGCGGCAGGTGGCGACCCGATGGCGGAACGGTTGCGGCTGATGAATGACGACGTTGCGCGCAAGGTGCTGGAAGCGGTTGCGAAGATGTCAGACTGGGGCCGCGCGCTTGGCCCGAACCGGGGCCGGGGGGTGGCATTTGTGCATTCCTTCGGGGTGCCAACCGCCGAGGTCATCGAGGTGACGCGCACCGATCTGGGTATCCGCATCGACAAGGTCTTTGTTGCAGCGGACGTGGGGGTTGTTGTCGACCCGATCAACTTTGACAATCAGGTCAAGGGGGCGGTGGTCTGGGGCCTTGGCCATGCGATGAACGCTGAAATCACCTATGCAGATGGGATGGTCGAGCAAACCAATTACGACAGCCACCCCGGCATGCGGATGGATCAGTGCCCAGAAATAACCGTACGCGGGCTGCAAATTGGCACATCCGTGCGCGGTATAGGCGAGCCACCAGTGCCGCCCGCCGCCCCCGCCCTGGCCAATGCCATTTTTGCGGCGACAGGACAGCGGATCCGCGAAATGCCGTTCAACAAACACATTGACTTTGCCTGACGGGCGGCGGTGCCCTGTTGCAGAGGGGTTGACAAAAACCCGACCGCCACGACGAATGTGGCGGCCCATGCCTGTCTAAAGGCAAGGTTAGCTCGCTGCCTTTTGATTCAAGAACCAGACGGCGGCTTCAGTGCGGTTTGTCACGCCAAGTTTGGCAATGATACGGTGGATGTGCAGCTTTACCGTATGTTCAGACAGGCCCAACTGGGTCGCGATCGTCTTGTTGGGTTGACCCAAGGAAACCATCACCAGCACTTCACTTTCGCGCGGCGTCAACCCGTGCGCTGCGCGTGCCTCTTCGCTGGCGTCTTCGTTCGTTTCTGCGGGCACCGAGACGTCGGCCGAGCGATCCAGTGCCGCTAGTGGACTAAGAAGCACTGGCGGAATGTAATGCCCCCCTGCCATCGTCATCCGCAAGATTGACAGCCAGGTATCCAGGTTCAGGTTCATCGGCAGAAGACTGATCTTGTTCGCGCAAATTGTGGCCGCGTGACGCTGTAGCAGGTCTTGGGCAAAACCTGATGCATGTACGCGATCACGGTGCAGACCCTGCCCAACGGCGACTGACGCGCGCTGCGTGAAATGATGAGGTCCTCGGCATTTTGTTCGTCGACGACAATCGCGCATAGATTGTCGTCTTGAAATTCAGGGCTTTCCATGGCCGAAAGCGATAGCAGGCGCAGCGTATGGGCTGGCGCAATTTCAGTCTGAACAGTTCGCAAAACAGTATCGGGGAATTGCATTGACGATCCGACAAAGCAAATTTTCATCTCATCGCCACTATTGGACGAAACCGTGTTTAAATGTGAATTGGTATGGGATTTGGTAGTAATCATAATACGTTCCTGTCATCTACATGCCGGTTTTCGCAACTAACAAAGGGTAAGCATTAATCTTTGTTAACATAACCATAATGAATACTCCGCAATATGGAAAACTGCACAGGGTAAGGTATTCCCGACCAGAGGCAGATCTGCGCGAGTTTTGGACGGTCTTCGTGAATTCATTTGACTTTTAGCCGCCCTTCTCGAATTCGTGTCGAGTGGTGAATACAGCAATTGCCCGCCGCTGGGGTGTTCGGAGTTTCTACAAACGGTCCTGAAGAAGAATACCCCCTTTCTTAAGTATCTCTTAAGGATGATCGTTTTGTACCAAATTGGATACCTGTCTTTTTGTACAGGGCAGGCTGTAGATGCAGCAGGTATATCGAACGGATAGTTTTGGACGAGGGTACCTGGTCAGATATACTTTCAGTCAGGGAAAAAATCCCAACTTTTTTCCTAAGACTATTGATTAAACATTGATATCATTTGAAAAAATTAGAAAGATTAAAAGCCGCGACGTGGTTGCCTGGATTATCTGCCACCGTCCCTGGCGGGTAGGGCGGATGGAGGACGTAAAACACTAATCGGACGGTGTATATAATTGTATTGCGAATCTGGAATAGATTCTCTGGCAGCGGTTGGGCGAGTATAACCTACCCGGCCATTCCGCCGCCTTCAAACATCTGCCACCCTGACGCTATCGCCATGATTATGCGGGCTGCGCGCATCCATCAAAGGGTAGTTGCGAGGCCGGCCAGCAGCCTTGGATATTTGCCGTGGTTTATATCTGCGTTCTTTCAACCATCGCATATAGGCGTTGTTAGTCTAGCGCCTTGCACTAGGGATCAGGCCTTTCCGGGGGGGCTGATGATTGGCAGGTCGCTTATAGGTGTCAGACACCGCGTGACAGTGCGGCAACGCCAGTACGCGCCACATCCATCAGCCCCAAGGGGCGCATGAGATCGGCAAAAGCATCGATTTTTTCGGGCGTTCCGGTGATTTCAAACACAAAGCTCTCTAACGTGCTGTCCACGACGTTGGCGCGGAAAATATCGGCCAAGCGCAGCGCTTCAACCCGCTTTTCACCGGTGCCGGCCACCTTGAACAACGCCAGTTCCCGCTCAACTGAGCGGCCTTCCAGCGTCAGATCATGGACCCCATGCACCGGCACGATCCGGCCCAATTGTGCCTTGATTTGCTCAATCACCGAAAGGGTGCCGCGTGTGACGATGGTGATCCGCGAACGGTGGCCCTGGTGGTCCACCTCGGCCACGGTCAGGCTGTCGATGTTGTAGCCACGTCCCGAAAATAGCCCGATCACTCGTGCCAAAACGCCCGCTTCGTTGTCAACCAGCACCGCGAGGGTATGGCTCGCCTCGACTTGGCTATGACTGTCACGCAGGTCATAGGCCGAATGCGAAGTCGAACCCTTCTTGATGTTCAAAGCCGCCATGATCTTCTCTTTCTTTCTGGTCCAAATATCCCGTGGGGGTTCGGGGGGCGCAGCGCCCCCCTGCGCTCACACCAAAACCGCCCCTTTGGCACCGATTGCGCCCTCGGTATCGGCATCACCCAGGATCATTTCATTGTGCGGCTTGCCCGAGGGAATCATCGGGAAGCAGTTTTCATGCTTTTCAACGAGGCAATCGAAGATCACCGGCCCGTCATAATCCAGCATCTCTTGAATCGCGTCATCCAGCTTGGCCGGGTTATCGCAGCGGATACCCTTGCAACCAAAGGCCTCGGCTAGTTTGACGAAATCGGGCAGGCTTTCCGACCAGCTCTGACTATACCGCTCGCCATGCAGCAATTGTTGCCACTGACGCACCATGCCCAAGCGTTCGTTGTTCAGAATGAACTGCTTGACGGGCGCGCGAAACTGCACCGCGGTGCCCATTTCTTGCATGTTCATCAGCCAGCTTGCGTCGCCGGCCACGTTGATCACCAGCGCGTCTGGATGCGCGACCTGCACCCCGATCGAGGCGGGCAGGCCGTAACCCATCGTGCCCAAACCGCCCGAGGTCATCCAGCGGTTCGGTTCCTCAAAGCCCAGGTATTGCGCGGCCCACATCTGATGCTGGCCGACCTCGGTGGTGATATAGCGGTCGCGACCCTTGGTCAGTGCCTCCAACCGTTCCAGCGCATATTGCGGCTTGATCAGCTTTGTTGAGCCCCGATAGGCAAGGCAGTTCCTGGCCTGCCATTGTTTGATCTGCGCCCACCATTTGGCCAAGCCGGCAGTGTTCAGCTTGCGCCCTCGCGCCTTCCAGATTTGCAGCGCGTCTTCCAGCACTTGCCCCACGTCACCCAGGATCGGCAGGTCCACCTGAATCACCTTGTTGATCGAACTTGCGTCGATATCGACGTGCACCTTGGTCGATTTTGGGCTGAAATCCGTGATCCGCCCGGTAATACGGTCATCAAACCGCGCGCCAAGGTTGATCATCAAATCACAGCCGTGCATCGCCAGATTGGCCTCATAAAGCCCGTGCATCCCCAGCATTCCCAGCCAGTTCGCACCCGAAGCGGGATAGGCGCCAAGCCCCATCAGCGTCGAGGTGATCGGAAAGCCCGTCGCCTCTACCAGTTCGCGCAAAAGCACGCTGGCTTGCGGGCCAGAATTGATGACGCCGCCACCGGTATAGAATATTGGCCGTTCAGCGGTTTCAATCAGCTCAACCATCCGGGTTATGGCGTCAATGTCGCCTTTGATCTTCGGTTGGTAATGGTCGACCCGCGCGGCCTTGGGCTCTGTATAACGCCCGGTTGCAAACTGCACATCCTTGGGAATGTCGATCAAGACGGGGCCGGGCCGCCCCGTGGTTGCCACATGGAACGCCTGGTGAAGGGTCTCGGCCAGCTTGTCGGTGTCCTTCACCAGCCAGTTGTGTTTCGTGCACGGACGGGTGATGCCAACGGTGTCGGCTTCCTGAAACCCGTCGGTCCCGATCATGAAGGTTGGCACCTGCCCAGAAATCACGACCAGTGGAATACTGTCCAGCAGCGCATCCACCATACCCGTGACCGCATTCGTCGCCCCCGGCCCCGAGGTCACCAGCACAACCCCCGGTTTCCCGGTCGAGCGGGCATATCCTTCGGCCATATGCACGGCGCCCTGTTCGTGGCGTACCAGAATGTGCTTGATGTCGTTTTGCTGAAAAACCTCATCATAGATTGGCAGCACCGCCCCGCCGGGGTAGCCAAACACCACATCCACGCCCTGATCCTTCAGTGCCTGAAGCACCATTTTAGCGCCGGTCATTGCCCGTGACATATCCATCTCCATCAACCCGTCAGGCAAGAAAAAGCCCCCGATCCTGCCGGGGGCGCATGGAAGCCGAACAGTTCGTCCGTTACCGACCCATACGCCAAATCCCAATCTTTACAAGGATCGCGGCCATCGCTTGCCCCTTTACCGTCTGGGCGGACATTATGCACGGGCTTGAGAGGCGTCAATGCCAAAATCCTGAATATTATGTCGCAGGTAGCGGAAAATTCTTTCTTAAAATTACCAAAAGGACAAGTTCAAGGTAACTTTCAAAAATTCGACCGTCTCCCCTTTCTGTTTGCGCGTGGTTTCACGGTGGGCCACCGACGGAATTTCGTTCACACTTGCGTTTGTAGGTATGTGGCTGACAAAACCCGGTCAACGAACCTTGGGCGGTTCGCGCTATCTTTCATGGCCAATCACGCCGGGCCCCTGCCATGGAGCCTAATTTGTTGACGCCTGTGCATCGTTCCACCATAGCAAACACGCAAAACGAAAGTCAGGCTCCGCCATCGGAACTTTCTGAATAAGATAGGAGAAGACGATATGGGCGGCCTGCTGGCCCTTTCGCGTGGTATTGACCGGATCAACGAGATGGTCGGAAAATCCGTGTCGTGGTTGATCTTGATTGCGATCCTGGTCAGTGCGGTCAACGCGATTATCCGAAAGACGATGAACATTTCGTCAAACGCATGGCTTGAACTGCAATGGTACCTTTACGGGGCAGCTTTCCTGTTGGCGGCGGCTTATACGCTTAAGCAAAACGAACATATCCGCATAGATATTGTCTATAACGCCTTGTCGCGGCGCGCGCAGCACTGGGTTGATCTGTTGGGGCATCTGCTGTTTTTGATGCCCTTTGTGACCCTGATGATCTGGCTGTTCCTGCCTTGGGTCGGCATGTCGATCCGCAGTGGGGAGTATTCGAACAATTCTGGCGGATTGATCATCTGGCCGGCCAAGACGCTGCTGCTGGCCGGGTTCGGATTGCTTTGGTTTCAAGGCGTGTCAGAGATTATCAAGAAGATCGCGGTAATGAACGGATTGATACCCGATCCGCCACAGGACACAGCTGCGCAAGAGACCGGAACATTACCGCGCGAGGGTTCGAAATGATGGAACTTATCGCGCAGAACATGGCGCCGATCATGTTTGCTTCTTTGGTGTTCTTTTTGTTGATCGGTTATCCGGTCGCGTTTGCGTTGGCTGCCAACGGGTTGTTGTTCTTTGTCGTCGGGGCTGAATTGGCGCCCCTGTCGGGCGGGTCGATCAACCTTAGCTGGCCGCTGCTGAATGCGTTGCCAGAACGGTTCTGGGGGGTCTTGTCGAATGAGACATTATTGGCCATCCCCTTCTTTACCTTCATGGGGATCGTGCTGGAGCGATCCGGCATGGCCGAGGATCTGCTGGACACGATCGGTCAGTTGTTTGGCCCCGTGCGCGGCGGTCTGGCCTATGCGGTGATCATCGTTGGCGCGCTGCTGGCGGCGACCACCGGCGTCGTTGCGGCCAGTGTGATAGCCATGGGGTTGATCTCGCTTCCGATCATGTTGCGCTATGGCTATGACCGCAGGGTCGCCACCGGGGTGATTGCGGCCTCGGGGACGTTGGCGCAGATCATTCCGCCCAGCCTCGTGCTGATCGTTCTGGCCGACCAGTTGGGCCGGTCTGTGGGCGATATGTACAAGGGCGCGCTGCTGCCGGGTTTGGTACTGACCGGGCTTTACATGGGATATGTGCTTGTGATGTCGATCTTTTATCCAAGGTCGATGCCGGCATTGCCCAAAGAGGCGCGTACGCTGGGTGCGGGGGTCATATCGCTGATCGTGGCGTTGGCCCTGGCGGGGGCAGTGTTTCATTTTGCACAGCAATGGCTGCAACCGGGTCATGGCGCAAACGCGGGCATCCTTGCTGCGGCGCTGGCGGTGATTGTGATTTATCTGTTGGCGCTTTTGGACAGGACGCTAAAGACCAATGCGATGTCGCGGCTGGCGCAGCAGGTGGTGATTGTTCTGATCCCGCCATTGGCGTTGATCTTTCTGGTGTTGGGCACGATTTTTCTGGGCGTCGCCACCCCGACTGAGGGCGGGGCGATGGGCGCCATGGGCGCGCTGGTGCTGGCCGGTATCAAGGGACGGCTAAGCCGTGATGTGGTCAAACAGGCGTTGGCCACAACGACGCGGCTGTCAGCTTTCGTGATGTTCATCTTGCTTGGTGCGCGGGTATTTTCGCTGACCTTCTACGGCGTCAACGGGCACCTGTGGGTAGAACACCTGCTGACCTCTTTGCCGGGGGGGCAAACCGGCTTCCTGATCGTGGTGTCGATCATGGTTTTCCTGTTGGCGTTCTTTCTGGACTTTTTTGAGCTGGCTTTCATCATTGTGCCCCTGTTGGCCCCCGCTGCCGAAAAGCTGGGAATTGACCTGATCTGGTTTGGTATCATCCTTGGGGTGAATATGCAGACCTCATTCATGCATCCGCCGTTTGGATTTGCGCTGTTCTATCTGCGGTCGGTCGCCGCCAAGGTTCCTTATCTGGACAAGGTGACCGGCCAGAAGATGGCGCCGGTAAAGACCTCTGAAATTTATTGGGGGGCGGTACCATTCGTGGTGATTCAGGTGGCGATGATTGCGATTGTCATCAATTTTCCGGGCATCGTGATGCATTACAAGGGCCCTGGAATTGACCCATCAGCTATAGAGATGACCTTACCCGCCATGCCGGGCCTTGGTGGCCTGGGGGCGCCGGTGGGTGGTTTGAGTGGGGGTGGCCCGAATTTTGGAACGCCGCCCGCTGCAAACTGAGACGCGCGCCTAATGCAAAAAGGCCCCGTGTTTGCACGGGGCCTTTGCCATTGATGTCAGATCACAGCTTGCCGTTGCGTTGCTGGATCATCATGAACGTGTCGTAATTATATTCCGCGATCTGAGCCCATAGATAGTTGTCGTTGCGGAAAGCCTTGATTGATTGCCACAGTGTTGCAAACTCGGGGTTGCTTGCCTCCATCTCGGCGTAGACCTCATTGGCGGTGTTGAAGCACGCTTCAAGGATCTCTGGGCTGAAGGGGCGTAGCAAGGCGCCCTTGGCTACCAGCGATTTGATCGCTTTGGGGTTCTTGTAGTCATATTTCTGCAGCATGTCGGCATCGACGGCCTGGCAGGCGGTTCGCACCAGTGACTGATAAGCCGGTGGCAGCGACTCATAGGCTTGCTTGTTGAACATGAAGTGGACCGACGGCCCGCCTTCCCACCAACCGGGATAGTAGTAGTAGGGCGCGACCTTGTAAAAGCCCAGCTTTTCATCGTCATAGGGGCCAACCCACTCCGACCCGTCAATCGAGCCCTTTTCCAGCGAGGTGTAGATATCACCGCCAGCGATCTGCTGAGGCACCACGCCCAGTCTTTCGAGGACTTTGCCCGCAAAGCCGCCAACGCGCATTTTCAGGCCTTTAAGATCCTCAATCGTGTTGATTTCCTTGCGGAACCATCCGCCCATCTGCACGCCGGTATTACCGCCTGGCAAACCGAAAAGCCCCTGTTTGGCCAGGAATTCATTATAAAGATCAATCCCGCCGCCGTGGTAGTGCCACGCATTGATGCCGCGTGCAGACAGCGAAAACGGAACCGCCGCAGCCACGGCCCAGGCAGGATCCTTGCCCCAGTAGTAGTAGCCGACCGTATGGCTGACTTCGACGGTGCCTGCGGCGGCAGCGTCCGCAGCCTGCAACCCCGGAACCAATTCACCAGCCGCGAAGACCTGGATTTGAAAGTTGCCATCTGTTGCTTCGCTCAGCATCTTTGACAAAACACCGGCGCCGCTAAAGATCGTGTCCAGAGATTTTGGGAAGGATGAGGTAAGACGCCATGTTATTTTGGGCGTAGCTTGTGCCAGGGCGGGGGCGGCCAGGGTGCTGGCGGCGGCAGCGCCCGCGCCACCAATGGCGGCCTTGGTCAAAAATGAACGACGATCCATAGCGCTTCCTTCCGAATAGCGAATTTGTTCACAGGGGTAAGCTGTCGCCACCCTCAACTGTTGGGAACCTTGCATATGGTATCAGGGCTGTCCACAAAAGTGCGCCTGCTGCCTGAATTAATTGTGGGGTATTCCTGTCAACCCGTTGATTGCCGGGGGCATTGACGGCCGGGTGGGGTTAGCCGCTGCGGCTGGTGTCGGGCAGGGCGATGCGTGCGACTTGCTCTGCTATCGGGTCGACAGATAGGGGATGGGTTTCGTTACTGTGGTCCTCGGGGTTGCCGATTGGCTGCCATTCGCCATTCTTGAAAATCTCAAGCGCGCCGAATTTAGCCTTGTAGCCCATCTTGCGGCTGCCCGGAACCCAATACCCCAGATAGACATAAGGTAACCCGGCGTTTCGCGCGATATCCACATGGTCCAGGATCAGATATGTGCCCAAGCTGTCATCTACGCGGTCGGGGTCATAGAATGAGTAGACCATTGACAACCCGTCATCCAGGACGTCGGTCAGGCAGACGGCGGCCAGCGGTCGCGATGTCTCTGTCTGGGCGTTGATGCTGCGGTATTCCACGACGCGGGACTTGACCGGCGTTTCTTCGATCATTGCCGCGAATTCAAAAATATCCATATCGGCCATGCCGCCATCGGCGTGACGACTGTCAAGATACCGTCGAAACAGGGTAAATTGCTCTTCGGTCGCCCAAGGGCTGGTCGCGATGCGCTTCAGGTCGGTGTTGCGCCTCAGTGTGCGACGCTGGGCGCGGTTCGGGGCGAAGTCCGCAACCCGGATGCGGGCTGAAAGACAGGCCGCGCAATCAGCGCAAGAAGGGCGGTAAAGTACATTTTGCGACCGCCGAAATCCTTGTCTCGATAGTGTGTTGTTCAGTTTGTCCGCGTTTTCACCTTGCAGCGCCGTGAATAATTTGCGTTCAGACCGCCCGTCCAGATATGGGCAGGGTTGCGGCGCGGTTACATAGAACTGCGGAACGAGCGGAAGTGAGTGGCGCATAATTGGGCCGATGTTGACAAGGTTTTGCAAAGGCTAGCAACTTCGAAGCGTTCCGCCAAGTCTAATCCTGATGTAAAGCCCCGCCTTTTGGGCGGGGTGTTCAATATTTGCAGCCAGACAAGATTGGCGGGCTTTTAATAACGGTCCGTTCCGGCCTTGTCGTCCGACGCGCTTTCGCCACCCGATTCAGCCGCAGCTTGGGCGCGCTCGTCCATATATTGGTCGAATTCGGCCTTGTCGCGACTTTCGCGCAAGCGGCGCATGAAGGCCTCGAATTCGGTCTGTTCATGTTCCAGCCGCGCCAGCGTATCGGCCTTGTAGGCGTCAAAAGCCGCGTTTCCGGTTTGGCCGCCCGTGTGACGTGCGTGAAAGTTATGGTGGCGGCCCCGGTGGGCGCAATGTCCAAACATGCGTTTACTCCAGATCATATAAGCCAACAGGGCAAGACCCAAAGGCCAAAAGAAGATGAATGACAGCACCATCGCGACAATCCAGGCGCCACGACCGCGCGCATCAAGCCAGGCCTCGGCACGGGCAAGCCAACCGGGGCGGTAGCGGTCATAAGACCAACCAGGCCGTCCGGCCCGATCTCGGGAGGGATCAGAATGTGCGTATGCGGGCATGAGCGTCTCCGTTTCGATACTGGTTGCGTTTATGTAAATACGTTTCACATAAAGCAAGATCGGTACGCTGAAACCCGGATTCAAGGGGCTATGTAAACTTGTTTCACATCACGGCAGGGATCGGCTTAGATCGTAAAGTCTGCCAGTTCCGCCCCGGTAATACGGTGCAGGTCGGTGGGGGCGATTGCAAAAATGTGACGTGGTGTCCCTGCGGCGGCCCATACTTGGGTGAACTCCATCAACCGCGGATCCAGAAAACTGCGCACCGGGGTCAGGTGCCCCACGGGGGCCACGCCTCCAATCGCGAACCCGGTTTCGCTGCGGATCAATCCGGCATCGGCCTTGCCAAGGGTCTGCGCAGCTACCGCACTCGCCTTTTCCGGGCAGACGCGGTTTCCGCCGGCAGTTATGAATAAAACGACATGCCCGCTTTCGGTGCCGCGAAAGATGATCGACTTGGCGATTTGATCGACCGTGCAGCCGGCGGCCATGGCGGCCTGTTCGGCGGTGCGCGTTTCAGCGGCCATCTCGACAATCTTGACCATAACGCCGGCGTCTTGCAACGCCGCTGCGACCCGTTTCATGCTTTTGCTCATGGTTGCCCTTGTTTCGACAGGATTGCCGCTGTTGAATGCGGCGTGATGCTGGGGAATGTCTAGACCCATAAGCATGCGGCTTGAAAGTCCCGTTGACCTTGCCGGATGCACGGGTAGTGTCGGTGCATGACATTCGCATCCCGCCTGTCCCGTTGCCCGATCCCGCATGAGGTGGCACGCGCCAGCGATGCCGCGACGCGATTTGCAGCACTCCCCCCCGAGATTGGCGCGCTGATGGCAGGTGCCGCGGGCTGCAGCCCCTATCTTGCGGCATTGATGGCCCGCGAGGCCGAGTGGATAGAAGGCGTGCTGACCGGCAGCCCCGAAGCTGGGTTGGAAACCGCTTTGGCAGGGCTGGATGAGCTTGCCGTTGACGTTCTGGGGGCAGGGCTGCGGCAGGCCAAGCGACGGGTGGCGTTGTTGGTCGGCTTGGCCGATCTGGGTGGCGTCTGGCCGCTGGCGCAGGTAACCGGCGCGCTGACGCGGCTTGCCGATAGGGCGGTGGATCTGGCGCTGAAGCGGCTGGTGGCCGAAGAAATCCGCCGGGGCAAACTGCCCGGTGCTACGCCTGATGATGCTGCGGCCGCCGCGGGTATGGTCGCTATCGCCATGGGCAAGGGCGGCGCGTATGAGCTGAACTACTCGTCCGATATCGACCTGATCTGTCTTTTCGACGAATCCCGCTATGCCCCGGATGAACAGATGGAGGCCCGCGCCGCCTTTATCCGCGTCGCCCGCAAAATGACCGCGATGCTGTCGGACCTGACCGCCGAAGGCTATGTTTTCCGGACCGATCTGCGGCTGCGCCCCGATGCCAGCGTCACCCCGGTGTGCATATCCATGGCCGCCGCCGAGGCATATTACGAGGCCGAGGGCCGCACCTGGGAACGCGCCGCCTATATCAAGGCGCGCGCCTGTGCCGGTGACATCGCTGCGGGTCAGCGGTTTCTGGACGCGCTGACCCCGTTTGTCTGGCGCCGCCATCTGGACTTTGCCGCAATTCAGGATGCGCATGACATGCGGCTCAGGATCCGCGATCACAAGGGTCTGCATGGCCCGATCAGCCTGCCGGGCCATAACCTGAAGCTGGGGCAGGGCGGTATCCGCGAGATCGAGTTTTTCACCCAGACCCGGCAGTTGATCGCAGGCGGGCGCGACCCCTCACTTCGCGATAGCAGCACCGTCGGCGGGCTGGCCGCGCTGGCCGCCAAAGGCTGGGTGCCGCCGGATGTGGCCAATGATCTGACCCGCCATTACCGCGCCCTTCGCGAGGTTGAGCACCGCGTCCAGATGGTCGGTGATCAGCAAACCCATTTGCTGCCGACCGCCCCCGAGGCGCTGGACGGGATTGCCCGGATGATGGGCGCGTCCGATACCAAGACATGGGGCGATGCGCTTTTGGCGCGGCTGGAGCGCGTCGAAGAACTGACCGGTGGGTTTTTTGCCCCTTCCGAAGCTGATGACATCCCCGATCTTTCACCCGCAGCGCGGGCCATCGTTGGCGGCTGGCTTGGATATTCTGCGCTGCGCTCCGTGCGGGCCCGGGGTATCTTTCGCCGCGTCCAGCCCGATATTCTGCGCCGGATGCAGCGTGCCGCCAACCCTGATGAGGCCCTGCGCCAGTTTGACGGGTTTTTGGCCGGATTGCCCGCCGGGGTGCAGCTTTTTTCGTTGTTTGAGGCGAACCCGCAGTTGATCGACCTGATTGTCGATATTTGTGCCACCGCGCCGGGGCTGGCCACATATCTCTCACGCAATGCGGGCGTGTTGGATGCGGTTCTGGGGGGCGGTTTCTTTGCGCCCTGGCCCGGCGCAGCCGGTCTGACCAAGGCGCTGGCGGCGGCGCTGGCCACCGCGCAGGATTATGAAAAGAAACTGTCGACCGCCCGGCATTGGCAAAAAGAATGGCACTTTCGTATCGGCGTGCATCATCTGCGCGGCCTGGTCGATGCCGCCGAGGCTGCGCGCCAATACGCCGATCTGGCCGGTGCCACGGTGGCGGCGATCTGGCCCGAGGTGCAAGCGGAATTTGCGCGCAAACATGGGTCTTGCCCGGGGCGGGGGGCGGTGGTTCTGGGCATGGGCAGCCTTGGGGCCGAACGGTTGAATGCCGCATCGGACCTTGACCTGATCGTGATCTATGACCCGGCCGGGGTCGATATGTCAGATGGCCCGCGCCCCCTGGCGACGCGGCCATATTATGCGCGGCTGACGCAGGCGCTGGTTACCGCTCTTTCGGCGCAGCTTCCCGAAGGCCGGCTATACGAGGTGGACATGCGGCTGCGCCCGTCAGGTCGGCAGGGGCCGGTGGCAACCGCGCTTGCAGGGTTTCGCGCCTATCAGATGGACGAGGCCTGGACGTGGGAGCATCTGGCGCTGACCCGCGCCCGCCCGATCGCCGGCGACCCCGCACTTTGCGCCGAAGTCGAGGAGGTGCGCCTGGCGGTGCTGCGTGCAAAGGGCCGTGCGGCAAATGTCATGCCCGATCTGGCCGAGATGCGGGCGCGGATTTTTGCCGCCAAGGCGCCAGATGGCGAGTGGGAGGCCAAGATCGGCGCCGGGCGTCTGCAAGACATCGAACTTCTGGCGCAATCCTTCGCACTGCGCGCCAGCGATCCGGCGCGTCGGGTCGAGGCGCAGCTGCGGCTGGGTCTGCGCGCGGGTTTTCTGACGAAGGATCAGGAAGGCGCCTTGGCATCGGCCTATCGTTTCTTGTGGCGCCTTCAGGCCGGCGGGCGGCTACTGACGGAAAAACCCTTGGACATGCATAGGATAGGCGAAGGTGGGCGGGCATTTTTATTGCGCGAAGTGGCTGAATCAGACTTGGACGCCCTTGCCGCACGCCTTGCGCGCACCACCTGCGAGGTGCAAGCAATACTTGAGCAGGCGCTTGGCGCCGCTGATTATGGTGCGGGTGGATAATGGCGAGGAAAATCATGGAAATGACGCAGGCAGACCCGAAGGGGTTGATCCGTGAAAGTTATCGGATTGAGGGGATCGGGCCGGAAGAATGCCGCTCGATCTTTCTGGATTGGGCGCTCAGTCTCGCGCCCGGGGTATCACCGCAAGAGGCAATGCGCGCAGTGTTGGCCCATTATGGGGCGGTGGCAGAGGCGAGTCACCCGATGACCGCCGTTCTGACGGACGGGTTGACCCAAGCGCAGCGTGCAGGGGGGCGCCGGGGCGGGCGTGCCGCCCGTTTGGGCGGCTGATCACCGCACCTGCCCCTTGGCCGCGCTTTTCAAACCTGCGTTCATCGCCGCCCCCGCTGCCCGCCATTTTGTTGGGCGGGGTTTGAAAACGCGCGCAGACGCAACCGCACCCGGACCGAAAGGGCGAGAGGGAGGGGATTTAATGCATCGTGCCTTTCACCTGATACATGATGGACGGATCGGCCGATGCATCGAATTCGGCTCTAGGCTCATCGGCGCGCAAAGGGTTGGCGCCAATTTCTCAAGAAAGAAACACGCGACCCGATGTTGGGCAAACATACCTCGGGCGTAGATCGCCCCCATGGATCCGTCGCAGCATTCCTATTGCGGATAAACCATCCAGGCAGCCTTGTTTTTAAGGGTTTGGATGGGATGGCAACATCATAGGCCAGGTGCCACACTTGAGGCTTATGACGCAAACTGACTGATTTAGAATGAATTGGAGGCGGGTACCGGAATCGAACCGGTCTTCACGGATTTGCAATCCAATCGCTTTCAAAGCAAAAACAACGCACTAAGCGCAAAAAAGTATCAGGACAAGGCGGGAACAGGGCGAGAACCTGAAACCCTACCTATTGGCACGAATGCAAAAGAAAACCCCGGAGCGCTGGCGGGCGCAACCGGAGCGATCAACTTTGAACAGGCGTTCAAGACAAAACACTACCGTGACCGGGCGCAAAGTGCAACTGCTCTGTGCCATTCAATAGCCGATTGTGATCCTCAAGACGCATGCGAAATCATGGCGGCGGCGCTGGCTGATTTGTCAATCGGAATGCCGATTGCGCCGTTCTACAGCCCGATGGATGAAGCGGGTTTCTGGGCAGACTATGCCAGCCGCGCCGAACTGAAAGCCTATGTCCTGGCCTGCTACACCCGCCTGTCTGCGCGGGATCAAGCGGCCTTCCTCGCTTATGTGCAGAGGGGGGCAGCGGCATGAAACACCAACGCTTCCCCGATCTGTTGACCGTCTGGCAACGTGGCCAGTGGTGGCGCACGTTGCCTTATGTCAGAGGCGTTTGGGATGGCCCTTTTGGGCGCACTGAATATCTTGCTGACCGAGACTATCGGGTCATCGCTTACCGTGATGTTTCGGGCATTTGGCAACGTGGCCAGCGTGAGGCGCTGCGAGGCTGCGCCATGATCGAGTCAAACTACATTTGGTCGCCCGGTTCCGGTGCTTCCCCTGCCGTAAACATCACCACGCTAGGCGATCTGCTGGCGCGCTGCGCGCGGCACCCGTCAACCGCATGGGTGATCGAGGGGGCGCAATGATGGCTGATGGCAGTTTTGACCGCATGGCCGAGATTGACGCCATGCACCGTGCCGAAATGGGCGCAGGGTTCCGCCCTGAAGATATGTTGCCCGATGATCCGTTCCCACCGATAGGCGCTTATCAATCCGCTTTTCAGGATCGAAAGCCGGGCAGGAAAGAGGCACCGGCAAAACCGGCACCTACACGCACAAGCCGGTTCTTTCCCGCGTCTGATCTGGAAGGATTGCCGGTTCCAGATCGGCAATGGCTTGTGCCTGATTTAATCCCCTCTGGAACCGTTACGCTGATGGGCGGGGATGGTGGGACCGGCAAGTCTTTGTTGGCGCTGCAACTCGCTGCTGCGGTCGCTCACGGTGGCTTTCCGTGGCTTGGCCGTCACGTCCATGGTGGCAATGTCGTATTCATCAGCGCCGAAGATGATCAGGACGAATTGCATAGGCGTGTTGCCGACGTGGCGCGCGCGGCTGGTGTCGGTCTGGCCGATCTTTCCAACCTGAAACTTCGCAGCCTGGCAGGTGAAGACGCCTTGCTTGCCACACTAGATGCGGATGGTTCATTGTCTGCGACCGATCTGTTCACCGCGTTAGATGAATACGTCACGACAACAAAACCTTCGCTGATCGTGCTGGATACGTTGGCTGATCTATTCCCCGGCAATGAGAATGACCGGGCGCAAGCGCGGCAATTCATTGGCCTGTTGCGCGGGCTGGCCATTCG
Organism: Phaeovulum sp.; assembly: GCF_047638075.1. Lineage (NCBI taxonomy): Bacteria > Pseudomonadati > Pseudomonadota > Alphaproteobacteria > Rhodobacterales > Paracoccaceae > Phaeovulum > Phaeovulum sp. The sequence continues at coordinate 4,579 of NZ_JBLJBV010000077.1, read as the reverse complement.
GCATCAGTGCGCGGTGATGTTGCTATCGCACCCGTCGCTGTCTGGCATGGGGTCTGGTGCTGGCACGTCGGGGTCAACCGCATGGAACAACTCGGTTCGGTCGCGCCTCTATCTTGAACGGGTTATCCAAGACGGTTACGAGCCGAACCCCGATGCGCGGATGCTCTCAACAAAGAAAGCAAACTACGGGCGCACGGGCGGGCAAATCAACGTCACCTATCAGGATGGGGTGTTTGTCGCGGATGCCGCCGAGACCGGGCTAGATCGGGCCTGTGCGTCAATGAAGGCCGAGCGGGTCTTTGTGAAGCTGCTACGTCAAGCCCTAGACCAAGGGCGGCGCGTCAATCACGCGGGCGGGCAGACCTATGCCCCCAAGGTTTTCGCATCGCAGCCCGACTCGGAGGGTGTAACCAAGCGTGCCTTTGGGCAGGCCATGGAAAACCTGTTGGCAGCAAAAAAAATAGTCATCGGAGAGGATGGGCCACCGTCTAAGCGGAGGCAATTTTTAACACTGCCAGAGGTGGCCGAATGACGATTCCAACCCCCTTCCAACCCCTGTTCCACCCCACTTCCAAAGTGGGTTCCAACCCCTATTCCAACCCCTTTCCAACCCCTGTTCCTTCCACCCCCCATACCCCCCGCGTTGCGCCTGCCATTGGCGGCTTGGCGCACGCAAAGAAAAAGGCGGTTTTTTAATGCAGTTTGAACGCACCCCCAAATCCAGCACTGGCGCTGTCACATGGTCGGCACTGTCTGACTATCTGCGCATCACCGATGGCGAACACGTCGAGGCGCTGGCCTTCGCTGATGTGGCCACGGCAGAGATCGAGGCGTATACCGATCTTGCTATTCTCAGCCAGTTGATCACCTGCACCACCGATGATGCACCGGGCCAAGTCATCGCCCTGCCGGTCGGGCCTGTTGCATCGGGCGCAACCGTCACTGTCGAGATCATCGCACAAGACGGCACCGCAACCGCGATGGCATCGGGGTTCTGGCTAGAGGCCGGACGCTTTCCGCGATTGCATTTCATCGACACGCAAGAGGCACGGCTGCGCATCACCTACACCGCAGGGTTCGGCGCTGATGGCCTGTCGGTCCCGGCTGACATCGCCCACGCAATCCTTGCCCATACCGTGAAGCTATTTGATGGGCGCGGCTGCGATGGCATGGGCCATGCACCCGGCCTTTCTCACGCCGCAGCGCGTATTGCGGTGCGCTATCGGAGGGTTTCTCTGTGACGGCTGGAATGGTCCCAATGCCCGAAAGTTTTGGGGGACATGGGTACGAGGTGGGGGGTTATCTCTTTTCGCGTTTGAGTGAGGTTGGTCGATGAAACAGGCATCGAAGGCAATAACTTTCCTTGAGACGCTGCATATCCCCGAGGGTCCGAAGGCGGGGCAACCGATCAAGCTGGCGCCGTTTCAGAAGCAATTCATCCGGGGCGCGCTGGATGATGCGATCAACACGGCGATCCTGTCCATCGGGCGCGGTAACGCCAAGACGGCGCTATCTGCTGGCATCGCCTTGGGGTCATTGCTTGGCATCTGGGATGACCAACCTGCAAGGGAAATCCTTGTCGCCGCCAGGACGCGGGATCAGGCGCGCATAGCATGGCAATTCGTGGCCGGGTTCGCGCAAAGCCTGCCCGATGATCTACAATCGCAGTTGATCTACCGGCGCGCGCCACGTCTGGAAATAGAGTTTACAGGCGACGGAGGCGGTCACTTCCTGCGGGCTATCGCTGCCGATGGCCGGTCGGCTCTGGGGTCGGCACCGACGTTGATCTTGATGGATGAGCGGGGCCATTGGTCGGCAGAACGGGGCGATGATCTGGAACACGCGTTGCTGTCGGGTCTGGGCAAGCGGTCCGGAAAGGCACTGATCATCAGCACAAGCGCGGCTGATGATGCTCACGCCTTTTCGCGGTGGATCGATGAGGAGCACTCGGGCGTCTATGTGCAAGAACATAGGCCACCACCCGGCTTGCCTGCCGATGATCGGGAAAGCCTTTTGATTGCCAACCCCGGCACGAAATACGGCATCGGTGCTGATCTGAAATGGTTAGAGGCATCCGCGCGGCGGGCCATTGCGCGGGGCGGTTCGGCGTTGACTACGTTTCGCCTGTATAACCGAAACGAGCGTATCAGCGGCGAAACCCGGGATCTGCTGTTGACGGTTGATGAATGGATGCACTGCGAGGCATCCGAGTTGCCGCCACGTGAAGGGCCGGTTGTGATCGGCATCGATCTGGGCGGCTCTGCCAGTATGTCGGCCGCGGCGTTCTATTGGCCTGAAACCACCCGCCTTGAATGTGTCGGCACCTTCCCTGCATCGCCTTCGCTGATCGATAGGGGCGCGGCTGATGGGGTGTCCGGTCGCTATGTCGAAATGTGCGACCGTGGTGAATTGTCTGTCCTGGGCGACAAGACTGTCCCGGTCGCGCCTTGGCTGGTGGAGGTCCTAAAGCACGTGGAGGGCGAGGCTATCGCGGCACTGACTGCCGATCGATACAAGCAAGCCGAACTTGGCGAAGCGATGGACCGGGCGGGCGTAGCTGCGCCGGTTGTCTGGCGTGGCCAAGGGTTCCGCGATGGTGGCGAGGATTGCGAGAGGTTCCGGCGCGCGGCGTTTGATGGGCAGGTGAAGGCGGCACCGTCGCTGCTGTTGCGGTCGGCGTTCTCTGATGCGGTCACTCTGCGCGATCCAGCCAATAACCTAAAACTGGCCAAGGCGCGGTCAAAGGGGCGCATCGATGCGGCGGCGGCAACCGTGCTGGCGGTGGCCGAGGGCGCGCGCATGATGGCACGCCCACGACGCGCGGCAAGGATGGTCTGGGGATGACGTATCATCGGCATTCAAAGGCGGTCACGCGGGGGCCGAGGTGGCATTCAATCCGCATGGCGGTCCTGGAACGTGACGGCTTTGTCTGTCGCTCTTGCGGCAAGGGCGGTCGGCTTGAGGTTGACCACGTCAAGCCGGTTCGGTCGCATCCTGAATTGAGTTTTGATCCGGCGAATTTGCAGGCGCTTTGCACGTCCTGCCACACCCGGAAAACGAGATTGGAATGCGGGCATAAGCCCGCATCCGATGACCGCCTGAAATGGCGGCAAGCTGTCGCTGAATTGGCGGCGAAATCTAATCGAGCAAAAAGGATATAACATGCTTGAGTCTGTAAAAATCGCACGGCGGCAAAGCGAAATCCGTCAATCACTGGCAGGTCTTGTCGGCAAGGATAACGCCACCGAAGATGAAATGCGCAACATGGGTGCGCTTGATCTTGAATATCGGAACAATGAAACCCGGTATCGCGCGGCGCTGATCTGCGAAGATACCGAACGTCGCGAGGCGGGGGCCGAACTGGAAACCCGTTCCGGGGCCGAGTGGGCCGCGATGATGGCGGGCTTTGAATTGCGCCAAGTCGCATTAAGCCTTGATGAGGGCCGCGCGCTGGATGGCAAGACGGCGGAAATCGTGCAGGAACTTCGCAGTGCGGGCGAGGCCGGCACCGAAGAATATGATCGCATGTATTGGGAAATCATGACGGGCAAGAGGGCAGAGGGCAAACGCTCTTGGGGTGCTCTGATCGATCTGTTCCGGCAATCTGACAAATGGGCGGCGCATTCGTCGCGCTATCGCCAAGATCTCGAACCTGTCTTTGCCTACCTGATCGAGAAGATCGGCAAGGCAGATGTGGCGCGGTTGACCCAGACAGATATTTACAAAGCGATGGATGCAAATACGCACCGAGTGCGATTTGCAAACTATATTCCAACTGCCATTTCCATGCTGTCAAAGTTTGGCATACGGAAAGCTTGGCGCGCTGATAACCCTGCGATTGGGATCGAGCCATTGAAGGTTCCTGACGCAAAGAAAAAACCGCATATTCCTTGGCCGGATTGGGCGGTGGAGAAGTGGCGCGCAGAGGCCAGTCCGATTGCACGGCTGATCTTTGAGATCGGCGTGGGCAGTGTCCAGCGTCCCGGCGATTGGGTTGGCTTCACATGGGGTGACTATGACGGCGACACGCTTAAGGTAAGTCAAAACAAGACAGGCGTGGCGCTTGTCCTACCTTGCACTTCGGCACTCAAGGCCGCGCTGAATGAGGCAAAAGCAGGACTGAACTTCTTACCTATGCCGAGCCGCTATATCCTGACCAATGCATACGGCGGTCGCATGATCTACCGAACGATGGCAGATACTATGATCAAGGAACGTAAACGCCTTGGCCTGATGCTCTATGATCAACATGCCTTGCGGTATCGCGGCGTCAAAGAGTTGGCTTGGGCGGGTTGCGACGACGACGAGATTGCCAGCTTTAGCGGGCATACGACGAAATCTATGATTGCGAAATATGCGGGGGAGGCGCGGCAGACGATGCGGGCGCGGCAAGCAGCTGCAAAGAGATTCGGAACAGAACAGGACTAGAACGGAAACTTGAGACTCGGAGTGAAACCCTATGAGCATGCATGACGCTATGTCTTTGAAATCATTGGAGGCGGGTACCGGAATCGAACCGGTCTTCACGGATTTGCAATCCGCTGCGTAACCTCTCCGCCAACCCGCCTGCCTTGAGGTG
>NZ_JBLJBV010000076.1:0-13260 GCF_047638075.1 Phaeovulum sp. | reverse complement strand
ACCGCCATGATATGCCGCCCCTCAGGGCATCACCAACTTTCGCGCGTTTCTCCTTGTCGACACGAGAAGACAGACACATAAAATGTCGGAAGATGCGCTCACAATACAAATTGTATCGATGCTTACCATGCTTAGCATCCCGGCAGCTCATGATACAGAAAATGGTGGCCATTGTGACATCCTCATAAAGTCCAAACACCGGTTTAAGTGGATCGGGGAAGCAAAGCTCTACACCAGCTACGTCAAGCTGCATAATGGCTTCTTGCAGCTCTCAACTAGGTACGGCGTCGCCCAAGAGGGGGCCGATCGAGGCGAAATTATTATTTACCATACGAAAGAGAACTCAAAGCAAACTCTGATCAATTGGAAGAACCACTTAGTTGAACATAAGCTGGCGGAGCTCATCGAGGGCGCGGATTTTTCAGATTCGGGTCAGCTTTCGTTCAGAACACGGCATGCCTGTGTATCAACGGGCTGCAACTTCTTCGTACGCCATCGAATTGTTCCGCTTTATTTTGAACCAAAAAAATAGACATTGATAAAACCGTTCTGCTGCAACATTGCGTGTCAATCACTGCAAGTTTGCGTGGCGAGCCACACACACAGCGAGCCACAGTTGTCCACAGAAGAATTTACAGATTTCCCTTTACAGGGTTTCGTTCCTCAAACACTATATCTAGTAAGGGGTTTGTTGGGGGGACGCTGGTTCTTGCCAAACACTCAGCTTCTTGTAGTCGGTCCATCAATTGTGGGCAGGCCAGCAGGTAGTATAAAAACGAGGCGGAGCATGTCACTTTCAGAAGACTATCTTGCAGAGGATGTCCATCCGATCGACATCGTTGAAACACTGGCCGAACACCACGCTTGGGAGTTTGACCGGGTTACCGATGATCAGATTGCAATGGCTGTTGAGGGGCAGTGGCGTACCTACTCTTTGACGCTGGCATGGTCGGCGCAGGATGAAACGCTTCGGCTGATCTGCACGTTTGAAATGGAGCCGCCTGAGGGCCGAATATCGGCGCTGTATGATGTGCTGAATCGGTGCAATGATATGGTTTGGACCGGCGCGTTCACCTGGTGGGGCGACCAGAAGCTGATGGTCTGGCGCTATGGGCTTTGTCTTGCTGGTGGACAGATTGCGGGGCCAGAGCAAATTGACCGATTGATTTCCAGTGCCGTGATGGCAGCCGAGCGGTTTTACCCTGCGTTTCAACTGGTTACCTGGGCGGATCATACGCCAGAGGCCGCGATGAAAGTAGCGATTGCCGAGGCCTACGGACGAGCATGAACGCGGGAATACTCGCACCCAGGCCGGGCAAGTGCGGATCTTTATCGAGCCCGACACGTGTTTTGATGGCCGCTGCAAAAGGCGTGTAAGTGAAATCCACTTCAAACTGACTGACGAGGAACGCGACGAAAACGCCCCGTGAACATCGAAAAGGGCGGCGATACAGATATCATCATCCATACCAACACGTTGAAAGAAGGATGCGATGTCTCAAACGTGTTCACCATCGCGCCCCCGGCCTCGGACATCCTGACCGGGCAGACCCCGGGCCGTGGCCTATGGCTACCCAATCCGCCCTCCCTCGATCCTTGAATAGCTTGCCAAGGGCCAGTTCCCCCATAGGAAAGCCTTTCGCCAAGGCAGAGATAAGGGCTGCCAGACGGCGGGCCTGTTACAGCCCGGCCAAACAGCCCGGCCAAACAGGTCGTAAGGTTCCGATGGTGATCGGTCTTTGAACCCGTGGCCCGCTCGGCAAGGGCGGGCCCGCAGCGTTAGCGTGCCGTATAGCCACCATCGACCAAGTGATACGATCCGGTGATAAAGCTGGCACGATCCGACAGCAAAAACACGATCAGCGCTGCGACCTCTTCGGGCGTGCCAAGCCGGTTCAGGGCGTGCTCACGCTCAAGCTGCTTCAGCGTTGCGGCGTCCAGCGCGTTGCTGACCAGTGGGGTCAGAATAAACCCCGGCCCTACGGAATTGACCCGCACGCCCGTCGCTGCATGTTCAAGCGCCGCATTTTTTGTCGCGCCCAAGACGCCATGCTTGGCGCTGACATAGGGCGAGGCGCCCGCAAAGCCGACCGAACCAAGGATCGAGGCCACATTGACCACCGCGCCGCCACCCGCCTTTTCAATCTCGGGGATAGCAAATCGCATGCCATAGAAAACACCGGAGAGGTTGATGTCGATCACCTTTTGCCACGCCTCGACATCATAGCTGCCGGTCGGCGCCGAGGGGCCACCGATGCCAGCATTATTGACAATCCCGTGCAACGCACCGGTTTTTTCAACCGCAAATGCCACCATGGCCTCAACCTCAGCGGCCTTCGCCACATCCACGGTACAGGCATGGGCTTTGCCACCCTTGCCCAAAATGCTTTTGACAATGCTATCGGCATTGGCCCGGTCAAGGTCCGCGACGATCACGGTGGCACCGCTCGTTGCAAGCTCCTCGGCGGTCGCGGCCCCAATCCCCGATCCCCCACCTGTCACAATGATCGTTTTGCCGTCAAACCGCAGATCCATGGCTTCTCTCCTTTGAAAACACTGATGCCTCAACCTTTATATGGGGATGCGCGGCGTGGTTTGCATCACTGGCATCGACATTTTTGCAAGATGGGTGGGCGGCAAAAGCCCTTTGGAATGGCATCACCCCTGCCCCTTGATCAGAAGCATCAGGTGCACCTCGAAACCTGCGCGCTGCCCTGTGCGGGGGGATTTCAGGATCAACGGGCTTGCAATCGGGCCTGCTATAGCGGCGACAATGGCAAGGGCGGCAGGGATCACGACAAGCAGCAGCAGCGCGAGGCCGAACTGGATATTGCGTGCAACCTGTTGGCGGTGGCTCAGGTGATCTGCAAGGCGCTCTCGGTATAAAGCCTGTGGGTTGCGATCTGATTAACCCTGTCTGATCATAGGGCGAAAATGCCTCCGCCTCTGCTGCGTGGGATTGCAGCAGCATCCGGCCTTGGCCGTTGAGCTTTTCCACAAAGAAATCCCAGCCGTGCCCATCGGGTATGTCCTCGACGGGGTGAAATTCGAAACAGGCATCCAGCGGTCGCAAAACTTCGCGCAATAGCGGCGCCGAGCCCCTGCGTGCCACCGGTGATGATGGCGATCTTATCTTTGAGGCTGTTTCACTGCGCACCCTCCGAAGATACAACCTCATACCCTGCTGCCGCCATGACGCGGAGCAACTCCCGATGGCCTTTTTGCGCCATTGCAAGCGGGGGTGCGGCCTTGGGGTCTTGTTCCGCTTCAACGACGAACCAGCCCTCATAGCCATAGCCCGCCAGCGCCTTCACGATGACTTCGAAATCCAGACTGCCATCGCCGGGCACGGTGAACGCGCCTTTGACGACTGCATCCAGAAAGCTCTCTTTGGTCCGGTCAAGCGCATTGATCACCTGCATGCGCACGTCCTTGGTATGGACATGGCTGATACGGTCGTGATGGGTGTCGATTACCCGCAAAACGTCACCGCCGGCAAAAGCCATATGGCCCGCATCGAACAACAGCGGCACGGATGAATGTTGCATGAAAAGATCAAGCTCAGCCTCCGTTTCGATCACGGCGGCCATGTGGTGATGATAGCTGATCGGCATCCCCTCTTTCGCGCACCAGTCGGCAAAGTCCGACATCTTGCGCCCGTAGGCTGCGACCTCGGCCTCGTCGAGTTTGGGTTTCGTTGCCAGAGGTGCGGATTTCACCCCCTGGATCGACCGCGCCGTTTCGCCGTAGACGATACAAGGCGCGCCTGCCGCTTTGAAAAATGCCAGTTGTTCGGCGATGCGATCTTTCTCGACCTCAATATCACCGTCGAGCAACAGCCCCGAGAACCAGCCCCCGCACACTGACATGCCGTAAGTGTCGAGAACTGGGCCAAGCTGATCCATGTTCATCGGAAAGCGGCGCCCCGTTTCCATGCCGGTAAAGCCCGCCACCGAAGCCTGCCGAAGACATTCTTCTAGGCTGACGTCGTCGGACAGTTCTTCGAGGTCGTCGTTCCACCATGCAATTGGTGCAATACCAAGTTTAGCTTTCATAATTACACTCCAACACGCTGGTTAATACGGATCGCATCCTGTGATTTGCGGGCTGCACGCACCGATTCAAAATTTGAGATTTCGGGCACACCCACATCCCAATCCGCATCCCCCGGCACCCAAGCCCAGGCATCGGATACGATCGAAAGCACGGGCGGGCCGTCATTGCCCTGTGCCCATTTCATCGCATCTTCAAAATCGGCGAGGCTCTCTGCCTGACGCGCTTTTGCCCCCATTGCTTCGGCATGTTTTACAAAATCAACATGCAACGGGTTGTCTTTATTACGGACACGGCAATCTGTCAGCATATTGTTGAAGCCCGGCACGCCTTTGAATTGCTGAAGACGGTTGATGACCGCATACCCGCCATTATCGCAGACCACGACAATCATCTTGTGACCCGTCAAAGCCGCAAAATAAATGTCGGAATTCATCATCATATAGGTGCCGTCCCCCAGCATAACGATAGGGGTACCGCCAAGACCGCCGGGGCCGCTTTGCGCCATGGATGCCCCCCACCCTGCCGCAATTTCATCGCCCATAGAGCTGAAACCGAACTCACAGTCAAACGTGTTGGGATGCTTGACGCGCCACCCTTTTGTGATCGCGCCGGGCATAGGGGCGCAGCCGATCAATCGGCCACGTCTCAATCTCGCTTGGCGCGAAGGCCAGGTCCATGGGGCGGTTCTCAATTGGCGAAGGGTGGGCATGCCGATGCGCGCGGGCAACTTGGCCAGCGACAGGATCGAGCGCCGCGATGTCAGGAAAACGAAAACGCCCGCGAGGGGATACCTGCGGGCGTAATTCTTCGATGATCAATCGGTAGGTCAAGGGGGCTAGAAATATCAATCCACTTTGTGTTGCGGAATCAAAGTGTTATGAGATGTCCGAAAGCTTATGGCGCAGAGTTGCCTTCCTTTGCTGGCCAAGGGCGAGGGTGGCTTCCGAAAGAAATCCACCTTGCCCGCGCGGTATACCGGGTAAGTCACTGATAATGAGACATAATGCCGAGATGATCCGTGGGGTGGCTTCCCCGGTGAAAAAGCCACGCGCTAGCGAAATGCCGCGCTGCGCCCCGGTATAGGAATAGGACGCGGGAGGAACCACGCCGGAGCGCGGTTTCGGCCCAAAGCCGACTCCCACTCTCGGTTGCGTGCGGCATTGCAGATTCTGCGTTGCGTCTTTTCGCGCGTTTTACAGCTTGGCGGGGTATCCATCGAAAGTCGGTGCAAAGCCACCCGTTGTCGGTTGTCGGCCCTCATAGCTAAATGTGCGGTTTAGTGATGGAAAACAAACCCTGCCTTACCCCGCCAACTGTTTATCCAAGCGCATAGCCAGCGCCGCGCACGGTACGGATCGGGTCGCTATCGCCAAATCGCGTCAGAGCTTTGCGCAGGCGACCGATATGAACATCGACCGTGCGCGAATCCACGAAGATATCGCGCCCCCAGACAAGATCGAGCAGTTGATCACGGCTGAAAACGCGGCCCGGCCGCTCCATCAGCCTGGTCAGAAGTCGAAACTCTGTCGGCCCCAACTTCAGTTCACGATTGTCGCGACTGACTCGATGGCTTTCTGGATCAAGGATGATATTTTCGAATGTCAGCCCAACCCCTGCGACTGCCGAACGGGTGCGCCGCAATTGGGTGCGGACGCGCGCCATAAGCTCATTAACAGAATATGGTTTTGTCATATAATCATCCGCACCGGTTTCCAGGCCACGCACGGTATCGACCTCCTCGGATCGCGCCGAGAGCATGATGACCGGAATGCGCCTTGTTTCGTCGCGGGTCTTGAGTTGGCGACAGATTTCAATTCCGCTTATGAGCGGAATCATCCAATCCAGGATCACCAGATCGGGCAGCGCCTCGGCGACCATCATCATGGCCTCTTCGCCGTTCTCGGCACAGCACACGGCGAAACCCGCCGCTTCGAGATTATAGGTCAGGACCGCACGCTGGGCAGGTTCATCCTCAACGAGCAGGACCCGCGCTTGCTCTGGTGGCATTTCGTCAGACTCCTGATGTTGTGGATGTTGTATCGGCTTTCGGGCGCGCCTCGTTCGGTTGCTTTCCTGTCGCCAGATAGATGACTTGTTCTGCGATAGAGGTCACATGATCCCCCATGCGTTCGGTGTTCTTGGAAATGAAATGCAGGTGCAGGCAGGCGGTAATGTTGCGCGGGTCTTCCATCATGAAGGTCAGTAATTCCCGAAACAGCGCGTTGTACATCTGATCCACATCGACATCGCGTACGATCACGTCTGCGGCCAGCGCCGCATCACGGTGGATATAGGCATCCAGCGCATCTTTTAGCATCGCCTCAACCGCTCGCGTCATGCGGCGAAGAGTACCGATGCTGTCACTGATTGGCGCGACCTGCGAAAGCACTTCGGTTCGCTTGGCCATATTTTTGGCATAGTCCCCAATCCTTTCAAGATTGCCGCTGATCTTGATCACACTCAGGATCAGGCGCAGATCAATCGCAGTCGGGGCGCGCAACGCAATGATGCGGGCGGCGCCCTCGTTGATCGTCTCTTCAAGGTGGTCGATTGCTACGTCGGCGGCGCGGACCTTTTGCGCCAGTTCTTCATCGCGGGTTTCAAGGGATTTCATGCCAAGGCGGATGGCGTCTTCGACCAGTCCACCCATCTTCATGATTTGTGTCTGAACCCCCTCCAGATCGGTATCGAAAGCCGAAGATATATGCTCATTTGTCATGGCTCATCCAATCCTGCCAGTGATATAGCTTTCGGTTCTTGGGTCTTGCGGGGCGGTGAATATCTGATCGGTATCACCGTATTCCACCAGACTGCCAAGATGAAAAAACGCCGTTTTCTGGCTGATCCTCGCCGCTTGTTGCATCGAGTGGGTAACGATCACGACGCAATAACTCTGTCGTAAGCTGGCGATCAACTCTTCGATTTGCGCGGTGGCGATCGGGTCCAGCGCAGAACAAGGTTCGTCCATCAGCAGAACCTCGGGTGCGGTGGCAATCGCCCGCGCGATGCACAGCCGTTGCTGTTGCCCCCCCGAAAGACCGGTGCCGGGACTGTTGAGACGGTCTTTGACCTCATTCCACAGCGCGGCTTTCATCAGCGCATTTTCGACAATATCCCCCAGTTCAGATTTATTGCGCGCCAGACCGTGAATTTTCGGGCCGTAAGCGACATTGTCAAAGATTGACTTCGGAAACGGGTTTGGCTTTTGAAATACCATACCGACCTTGGCACGAAGCTGCACCGGATCTACATTCCGGTCATAGATATCTTCATTATCAATGCGGATATCCCCTGTTACCTTGCAGATTTCAATCGTGTCATTCATCCGGTTCAAGCAACGCAAAAACGTGGATTTACCGCATCCAGACGGCCCGATAAAAGCAGTCACCGTATTGGGGGCGATGTCCACCGATACGCAGTTGATGGCAACGCTGTCGCCGTAGCGAACCTGCACATTCTTTGCCGATATTTTCTGCCGCGTCAGTGTGTTGATGTTTTCGGTCACATTGGTGTCTTTCATGATTTTGTCTGTCTTTACCAGCGGCGCTCAAAGCGGCGGCGCAGCAACACGGCCACCGTGTTCATCACCGCCAGAAACACCAATAAGGTGATGATCGCCCCTGAGGCGCGCTCAGAAAATCCGGGGTCGGCGCGCTGGGTCCAATTGAAGATCTGCACTGGCAGCGCCGTGGCGGCCTCGCCAAATAGCCCAGCAGTATCGCTGTAAGCCGCCGGATAGTCGCGCACGAAGGCAACCATGCCGATCAGCAAAAGCGGCGCGGTTTCCCCCAAGGCTTGGGCAAGGCCGATGATCGTGCCGGTCAATATACCTGGGGCGGCCAGCGGCAGGACGTGATGAAAGACCGCCTGCATCTTGCTGGCCCCGACCCCAAGTGCCGCATCGCGGATTGAGGGCGGCACAGCTTTGAGCGCCGCACGGGTCGAGATGATGATGGTCGGCAAGGTCATCAACGTCAACACCAGCCCCCCAACCAGCGGCGAGGATTGCCGCATCCCGGCAAAATTGATAAAGATCGCCAGCCCGAGGATGCCAAAGACAATTGACGGCACGGCGGCCAGATTGCTGATATTCACTTCAATCAGGTCGGATACCCGGTTCTTTGGCGCAAGCTCCTCCAGATAAATCGAGGTGGCTACCCCGATTGGCAGCGCCAGCACCAACACCACCAGCATCATGTAAAGTGACCCGAGGATGGCGACGCCCAGACCGGCCGCCTCGGGGCGTTGGTCGCTGGCGTCAGGGGCGGTCAGGAACTCCCGATTGAACCGCGTTATGATCACACCGGCATCGGCAAGTTTCTGGGCGAGTTGCAGCGCCTCTGGTGAAGTGTTGCCGTCCAGCGCAGCGCTTTCCATGGTAACCCGGCCCTTGAAATACCCGTCGATCCGCCCGTCGGCCAGAATCTCCATAGTCACATTGCCGCCGATCAGATCGGGGTTCGCCAACACATGGTCGCGCAAGGTTGCTGTCGCCTCCTTGCTCATCAACCCGGCGATATCCTTGTCCGGCAATTCAGAGGTGATTTGTAGCTTTGCCAATTTTCCCAACAATGCGTCACGCAGTAGCGGCGCATAGCCGAAGGTCGAAACTTTAGCCATTGCAACGGGGTCGCGCCTGCCGGACTTGTCCAGAGTTGCCTCAGGCAGGGGGATTTCCAGCGTGATATAGGTTTGACGAAACGCGCCGAGGCCGTTGGACACAACCGAAGTCAGCAAAAGCACCAGCGCCATAGTGGCAACGCCGATCGCGGCCAGACCATAGGCGCGAAACCGTGCTTCGGCCGAATTTCGCCGCCTCGTGCGATAGTCTTGGTCCAGCAGCGAGGTTGTGGAAGTGATCATTCGTATTGCTCCTGATATTTTCGCACGATCATCATCGCAATCACGTTCAGTCCCAGCGTAAAGGTGAACAGTGTGAGCCCGAGGGCGAATGCCACCAGCGTTTCCGGGCTGGCAAAATCGGTGTCACCGGTCAGTTGGCTGACGATCTTGACGGTGATGGTTGTCATCGCCTCGAACGGGTTCAGTGACAGGCGCGCAGCGGCGCCCGCACCCAGCACGACGATCATCGTTTCGCCAATCGCGCGGCTTGCGGCCAGCAGAACGGCACCCATGATGCCGGGCAGTGCGGCCGGAAGCACCACTTGGCGGATGGTTTCGGACCGGGTCGCGCCAAGCGCATAAGACCCGTCGCGCATCGCCTGCGGCACAGCATTGATGGCATCGTCCGATAGTGACGAAACGAAAGGGATCAGCATGATCCCCATGACAAGCCCTGCCGTCATGACCGAAGATGCGCTGTCGCCCAAACCAAGCGGCTGCGAAAAATAATCTCGCAGCAGGGGGCCGATGGTAATCAGCGCGAAGAGCCCGTAAACAATCGTCGGAATACCCGCGAGGACTTCAATCAGCGGCTTGGCGACACTGCGCATGCGGGGGCCGGCATACTCAGACAGATAGATCGCGGCGAACAGTCCCACCGGCACGGCGAATAAAAGCGCGATGAAGCTGATGTAGAAAGTGCCCCAAAGCAGCGGCAGGATGCCAAGTGCGCTGTTACCACGAAAGTTCGGGGCCCAGTCCGTGGAAAAGAAGAAATCGCGCCAATCATATTGCTGAAAGAAATGCATCGCCTCGACCACCATCGACAACACAATACCGATGGTGGTCAGTATTGCGACGGTTGCGGCCGCGATCAGCAGGGATTTGATCCAGCATTCGGATGCCCGCTGCGCCCGAAAACGGCGCGAAGACCGCAAGATTGCGCCGATACACCCGATTGCGGCTATGGCAAGCACCACCCAAAAGGCAGACCCGGCAGACAGGGTTTCGATGCCCTGTTGCTGCCCAAGCAACCGGACAAGCAATAGAATGACAAAGCTGGCAAATGCAGGAACAAGAACGCTGAAAAAGGCGTTCATCCCATGTGCCTTCGGCAGTGCCGCTAATTTGCCGATATCATCGCGCGCAGCGACGCGGGCACGCAGCCTTGCGCCAGTGAACCCGAAGATCGCAAGGCCGATCACCAGCACCGGCAGTGAAACGATGGCATCAAAAACCCACATCAAGGCAACTTTCCCGTAGAAGAACGCGGGGCGTGCAGCATGCCCGCCCCGCATAATCTGCTTTACATAGCGCCCAAAAGCACATGATTGGCCACTGCACCCTGCGTCGTGCCGAGATCGGGGTCAGAGACCAGCCCATATTCGGCCAGCGGTCCATTCGGCCCCGCGATTTCATCGCTTACAAAAAAATCGGCGAACGCTTGCAAGCCCGGAATTTTGCCCAGATGCGCCGCCTTGATGTAGAAAAAGAGCGGGCGTGACACCGGATAATCTCCGGCTGCGATGCTCTCAGTGTTCGGGACGACACCGGACATGGTCGCGACCTGCAACCTGTCAGTGTTATTCTCATAGAATGACAGGCCAAAGACGCCGATACCATTGGAGTCCGCTTCGATCCGGGCCAGTGTTTCAGTGTAATCGCCGTCGATATCAACCGAAAGGCCGTCCGTGCGCACTGCCATGCAGGTCGCCTCGGCAGCTTTTTCGTCAGCACCGTTGATCTTCAGGATCGCATCCATCGCACCGCTGTCCTTGCAGCCCTGAAGCAGCACCTTTTCCTCGAACACCTCCCGCGTGCCATGCTTGGTGCCGGGGATAAACGCCTGAATCTGCTGATTGGGAAGATTGGCGTTGAGCGTGTTCCAATTGGTATTTGGGTTCGCAACCATGGCCCCATCTGTGGGCAGTTCAGCGGCCAGCGCCAAATACCAGTCAACGGGTGTAAAGGCAAAGCTGTTGCCATTGATGTCGCTGGCAAAGACGATCCCATCGTAGCCAATGCGCACTTCGACAATATCCGTCACGCCGTTTTCGGCGCAGACTTTGATTTCAGAGGGTTTGATGGCGCGGCTGGCATTCGCGATGTCGATGGTATTGTCACCGATCCCCGCGCAGAACCGCTTGAGCCCTGCCGATGACCCGCCCGATTCAACAACCGGCGTCGGAAAATCGAAATTTTCACCAAAGGCTTCGGCAACGATAGCAGAATAGGGAAGCACTGTGGACGATCCTGCAACCTGCACATTGTCGCGGGCGGCTGCCGCCGTGGCCGATAAGGCCGCGATGGCCAGCGTCGATGCAGTAAGGTTAACGAGTGACATGAAGACTCCTGTCCGATCCGATCAAAGACCACCCCTTGGTGATCCTGACGCGCTTATGGGCGCGGCTTGCTTCGGTTTTGCGACAGGTATGTTGCAGTTTTATGACAATTGAGGTTTTGACCGGATTTTTGCCTGCAAATCATGCACTCTTGCTATCGGGCGGCAAAACGACGGTGAATTGTGACCCCTGCCCCGGCTGGCTGGCAATCTTCAGCCGCCCCCGGTGACGATTGAGGATATGTTTCACAATCGCCAAGCCCAAGCCTGTACCGCCCAGTTCGCGGTTGCGGTGATTGTCTGCACGATAGAACCGTTCGGTCAGGCGCGGCAGATGAATGGGATCAATACCCGGTCCATGATCGGCAATCATGATTTCTATCGCAGGGCCACGCAGAACGGGATCATGCGCGGTTCTAAGGGCGCTGATCTCGACAGATTGATCCGCGCCGCCGTATTTGATCGCGTTTTCCACAAGATTGGTAAAGACTTGCAACAACTGATCGGCAACGCCAATGACATACAGCGGCACCTGTCCCGGATCGCATCGCAAGGCCACAGCATTCTCCCGCGCCAACGGCTCAAGATTGCTCAATGTTGTTTGCAAAACGTTCCGCAGGTCGAGCCGCGTTGTGGGGCGAACGCGTTCATCTGCCTCAACCCGGCTCAACGACAGCAAGCCCCCCACAAGCCGGTTCATACGTTCCGCCTCACCCGCCATGATACCCAAAAACCGATCCCGAACTTTGGCGTCGTCTCGGGCAGAACTGCGCAGGGTCTCAATGAAACCCATGAGCGCTGTCAGTGGGGTGCGCAATTCATGGCTGACATTGGCGACAAAATCGCGACGCATTTGTTCGGCACGGGCCAAATCGGTCGCGTTTTGAAAGCTGACAAGCAACAGACCCGTTTGCGCAATTGCCCGTAGCGACACGTCATATGACGTGTCGCTGCCGTTTTCGACAGTTTGATAGGATACGCTACGCGGAGCCCGATCCTGTAGGCTTTGTTCGATTGCCTTTACCAGCTTTGGCTGGCGCAGCGAGGTCGTGAAGTGCCGCCCCACAACGCTTTTACCCAGCAGCATATCGGCCGCGTCGTTCAGGGACAGAACGTGTTCTGTAGGTCCGATGATCAGTGTAGGCAATGGAAAGGCTGCAATCAGATCTTGGATCGTCGCGGGGTTACCCAAGTCATGGTTGGTCATGGCTGTTTCTCAAAGTTGCTTCACTTGGTAGTGAACTAGCCGATCTTTGACTTAAGCAACAGGACAGAGCTGGTTGAATAGCCCCGAGTTTCCTAGACACCTTGCAGCTTCAGTTTTTGCTGCTGTTCGAAGTCAATCGGTGACAGCATGCCATTCCTAACGTGTTTGCGCTGTGGGTTGTAGAAAAACTCGATGTAGTCGAACACGTCCTGACGGGCTTCAGCGCGCGTTTTATACTTTCTGCGTCGGATGCGTTCGCGTTTGAGCAGGTTGAAGAAGCTTTCTGCCACTGCATTATCCCAACAGTTCCCGCGACGGCTCATGCTTTGCGTCAGATTGTGCTGTTCGAGGAACTCTTGCCACTCGTAACTGGTGAATTGTGAGCCTTGGTCGGAATGCACCTGAACTTTGGTCTTTGGTTTGCGCCGCCAGACAGCCATCAGCAGGGCTTGCAGCGGCAGATCGGTATATGTGCGGCCTTGCATGGACCACCCAACAACGCGCCGGGAAAACAGATCGATGACAACTGCGAGATAAAGGAAGCCCTCGTGGGTGCGGATGTAGGTGATATCTGTGACCCAGAACTGGTCCGGAGCGTCGACATCAAACTCTCGGTTCAAGGTGTTGTCGGCCACGACCGCAGGGCTGCCGCCATAAGAGCCGGGCTTCTTTTTGTAACCAATCTGGGCCCTTATCCCTGCTAGACGCGCCAAACGCCAAGCCCTGTTGGGGCTGATGTCTTCGCCCATGTCGCACAGATCATCGTGCAACTTGCGGTACCCATAGACCTCTCCGCTGTCATCCCAAGCCTGCT
>NZ_JBLJBV010000075.1:0-8452 GCF_047638075.1 Phaeovulum sp. | reverse complement strand
GGCGGGCAGTGGCTCCTTCATACTGTAGGAGCCGGGTTCAGCATAAGACAAGCTGTCGTTCACGGTGCGCAACGTGCAAGAGCGCATGGATATTGCCCAGTCGATCCAGAATACCTTTGCGCAGGCTGGGATTGAGCTGGAACTGAAGGTGATGGACGGCAAGGAAGTGCTGCAAGACTACCGTGCGCGCAACCACCAGGTCACGCTGCAAACCTGGGGGCCGGATTACCCCGACCCGCAGACCAACGCCTCGACCTTCGCCCTGAACGAGAACAACTCGGATGAGGCCAAGCTGACCGGCAGTCTGGCTTGGCGCAACGCCTATGACCCCGGCCCGCTGAACGCCATGGTCGAGGCCGCCGTGCAGGAACGTGACACCGCAAAACGCGCCGCGATGTATGAGGAAATGCAAAAGATCCACCGCGAAACTTCGCCCTTCGTGCTGATGTATCAGCAGACCTATCAGACCGCGATGCGAGCGAATGTGAACGGCTTTTCTACCGGCGGCTCAACCGATAGCGCCGCCTATTGGCAGGTCACGAAGTAAGCTGACCCCTCTTACCGCGCGCCCTGACCAACCGGGGCGCGCGCCTTTTTTGCTGGAATACCATGCCCGATTCACCCCTGCCCTCCCGCCATCTGCGCGCCCTGCGCCAGATCGCCCTTCTTCTACTGTCGCTGGCGGTCACCCTGCTGGGGCTGATGCTGGTGACGTTTACGATCAGCCGCGTGGTGCCGATCGACCCAGTTCTGTCGATCGTCGGAGAGCGGGCTACAACCGCCCAATATGAGGCCGTCCGGCTGGAACTGGGGCTGGATGAGCCGCTGTGGCGACAGTTTGGCATCTATGTCAGTGACGTGCTGCACGGCGATCTGGGGCAATCAATCCGCACGAAACGGCCCGTTGCCGGCGAAATCGTACGCTACTTTCCCGCCACGTTGGAGCTGGCCACGCTGGCGACGCTGTTTGGCGTGATCGTGGGCGTTCCGGCGGGCGTTCTGGCGGCGACAAAGCCCGGAACATGGGTCGATCAGGTGGTGCGGATCGTCGGACTTATGGGCTATTCGATGCCGGTTTTCTGGCTGGGGCTGATGGGGCTTTTGTTGTTTTACGGCGTGCTGGACTGGGTTGGCGGGCCGGGGCAACTGGACGCAGGCTATCAGATGATGCTGGAGTTTGACGTGACGCGTTATACCGGCATGATCCTGATAGATACGGCCGTGGCGGGCGAATGGGGTATGTTTGCCAACGCGCTTAGCCATATCGTGCTGCCCGCCGGGGTGCTGGGCTATACCTCGATGGCCTATATCAGCCGGATGACGCGCAGCTTCATGATGAATGAGCTGAGCCAGGAATACATCACGACTGCACGGGTGAAAGGGATGCCGGAACGCCGGGTGATCTGGGTTCACGCGCTGAAAAACGTGATGGTGCCGCTGATCACCGTGATTGCGCTATCTTATGCCTATCTGCTGGAAGGTTCTGTCCTGACCGAGACTATTTTCGCCTGGCCCGGCCTTGGCAGCTATATCACCGATGCACTGTTTGCGGCCGACATGCCGGCGGTTCTGGGCGGCACACTGGTCGTTGGCGTCGTGTTCGTGGCGCTGAACATGATGTCAGACGTGCTTTACCGCCTTGTCGACCCAAGGGCGAATTGATGGGCCAGATAATGACATGGCTGCGCGACCCCAACCCCGCCTCGCGGATGCAGGCGCGGTTGGGGCAGTATTACCTTGGCTGGCTGCGGATGCAGCGCAATCTGTTGGCAATGGTCGGGCTGACAATCGTGCTGACGCTATTTGCGATGGCCGCCTTTGCGCCCTGGCTGGCCACCCATGACCCCTTTGCCCAGGATCTTGGGCGCCGCCTGCTGCCACCGCTAACCCCCGGCAACTGGCTGGGAACGGATGATTTTGGCCGCGACATCTGGACCCGGATCGTGTTTGGCGCACGGATCACGCTTTACATCGTGACACTTGTCGCGGTTACGGCGCCGGTGCTGGGGCTTTTGGTCGGCACGGTGGCGGGGTATTTCGGCGGTTGGGTCGATCAGGTTTTGATGCGGATCACTGATATTTTCCTGGCTTTCCCGCGGCTTATTCTAGCGCTGGCACTGGTCGCCGTGCTGGGTCCGGGGATTGAGAATGCGGTTCTGGCCATCGCGCTGACCGCATGGCCCCCCTACGCCCGTGTGGCGCGCGCTGAAACGCTGACCGTTCGCAATGCCGACTATATCGCCGCCGTGCGCCTGCAAGGGGCGGGGTCGACGCGGATCATTCTGGGCCATGTGATGCCGATGTGCCTACCCTCGGTCATCATCCGCGTGACGCTGGACATGGCCGGGGTGATTCTGATCGCGGCGGGGTTGGGGTTCTTGGGGCTGGGGGTGCAACCGCCATTACCGGAATGGGGGCTGATGATCTCATCGGGGCGCAAGTTCCTGTTTGAACAGTGGTGGGTTGCCACCATTCCGGGCCTTGCCATTTTCATCGTGTCGCTGGGCTTCAACCTGCTGGGCGACGGGCTGCGCGATGTGCTTGACCCAAGGAGCGCGGGCAAATGACGCTGCTTTCCGTGAAAGACCTGAAAGTCACGTTCGACACTGAATCCGGGGCGGTTGAGGCGGTGCGCGGCGTTTCATTTTCGCTGGGTCGTGAACGGCTGGGGATCGTCGGTGAAAGCGGGTCGGGCAAGACGATGACGGGGCGTGCGGTGCTGCGCCTGATCCGTCCGCCGGGCCGCGTTGAGGCAGCGGAAATGATCTTTGACGGGGTTGACCTGATGGCCGCCTCGCAACGTGATTTGCGGGCGCTACGCGGGCAGCGGATCGCGATGGTGATGCAAGACCCGAAATACTCGTTGAACCCGGTTATGAAAGTCGGCGCACAACTGACCGAAGGGCTGCGTTTGCGTGACAAGGTTGGCAAGGTCGCCGCACGCGCCAAGGCCATCGAGGCATTGGAGGCGGTTCAGATCCGCGAGCCGGCGCGGGTGATGGAAAGCTACCCACACGAGCTATCCGGCGGAATGGGCCAGCGCGTGATGATTGCGATGATGCTGATCCCCAATCCCGATTTGCTGATCGCGGATGAACCGACAAGCGCGCTGGATGTGACGGTTCAGGCCGAGGTATTAAGCATTCTTGATGGGTTGGTCCGTGATCGCGGCATGGGGCTGATCTTTATCAGCCACGACCTGCGGTTGGTCGCGCGGTTCTGCGACCGGGTTCTGGTGATGTACAAGGGTCGTGTGGTCGAAGAACTGGCGGCAAAAGACCTGATGCACGCGAAACACCCCTATACGCAGGGTCTGTTGAACTGCCTGCCCCGTATCGGCGGCAGCCGCGCGCCTCTTCCGGGGTTGGACCGCACAGCAGCCTGGGCCGAATGAGGGTGACATGTCTTTGATTGAAATTGAAAATCTTAGCGTCACCTACCACGTCGGTGGGCGCCGGGTGCGGGCGGTTGAGGATGTCAGCCTGGCGGTCGCGGCGCGTGACAGCTATGGGCTGGTGGGCGAAAGCGGGTCAGGCAAATCAACCATCCTGCGGGCCATTTGCGGGTTGGCGCCAATAACCGGCGGCACTATTCGTATTGGCGGCGAAAAGGTGAATGCCCACCGCGCACGCGCGTTTGCGGCACGGGTGCAGATGGTGTTTCAAGACCCCTACGCCTCGCTTCATCCGCGTCACACGTTGGACCGGACCTTGGCCGAACCGCTGGCGATTCACGGGTTGCGCGACACGGATGCGCGGGTGATGCAGGCGCTGACCGATGTTGGCTTGCCACCGAGTTTCCGGTTCCGCTATCCGCATCAGCTTTCAGGTGGGCAACGTCAGCGCGTGGCCATTGCCCGCGCGTTGATGCTGGAGCCGGAAATCCTGCTGCTGGACGAACCGACCAGCGCATTGGACGCCAGCGTACAGGCAGAAACGCTGAACCTTCTCAACCGCTTGCGCACAGAGCGCGGGCTGACATTCCTGATGGTCAGCCATGATCTGGCGGTGATCGACCATATGTGCGACCGGGTGCTGGTAATGCAGCACGGACGCGCGGTGGAAGAGTTGACGCGCGAAGCGCTTTCGGGCGCGCAGATGCAGACCGACTATGCCCGCACATTGTTCAACGCCAGCGCTGATCGGATGCTTGATATCCAAACTTCGTCATTCTGACGAAACCTTCGGCATAATTTGTTATCAAACGCTGCAAATCGGCGCTTTGATACATAGTTTCCGGCAGGGCAGTGGCCCACCCTGACCGCAACAGATCAGGGAGAAATACCATCATGTGGAATATCTGCATTATCGGTGCTGGCAAAATCGGCACCACCATCGCAGCCCTTTTGGGTGCGTCCGAGAACTATAAGGTCACGCTGGCTGACCAGAACCCCGAGGCCCTGAAGGCGCCCGCCGCCGAAGGTATCCGCACCTTGCAGGTTGCCGCTGATGATCTGGCCGCGCTGACGCCCAAGCTGAAAGGCTTTGACGCCGTCATCTCTGCTGCGCCCTTCTTCTTGACCCCGACGATCGCGGAAGCTGCCCGCAATGCCGGCGCCCATTATTTCGACCTGACCGAAGACGTGGCCGGCACCGCCCGCGTGCGCGCGCTGGCTGACGGTGCCGATACGGTGATGATGCCGCAATGTGGGCTGGCGCCGGGGTTCGTGGGCATGGTTGGGGCGCATCTGGCGGCCAAGTTCGACAGCCTTGATACGCTATCGCTGCGTGTCGGCGCGCTGCCGCTATACCCGACCAACGCCTTGAAATATAACCTGACCTGGTCCACCGACGGGCTGATCAACGAATACCTGAACCCCTGCGAGGCGCTGGTTGATGGCCGCAAAGTCAGCCTTGCACCGCTGGAAGACCTGGAAAACTTTGCACTGGACGGTGCGGAATACGAGTGTTTCAACACCTCGGGCGGCTTGGGCACGCTGGGCGAGACCTTGGAAGGTAACGCAGGCCGCGTGACCTACCGCACGATCCGCTACCCCGGCCATTGCGACATCCTGCGCCTGTTGCTGACCGGGTTGGGGCTAGAACGTCGGCGCGATCTGCTGAAGGACATCTTTGAACATTCCCTGCCCCGGACCGATCAGGACGTGGTCGTGGTGTTCTGCACCGCAACCGGCCTTATCAACGGTAGCCTGCGCGAAGTGTCGTTCCTGAACAAATCGCTGTCGCATGAAATCGGCGGCAAGACCTGGAGCGCGATCCAGATCACCACCGCCGCAGGCGTGACCGGCGTGGTCGATATGGTCCGGCGCGGCAATCTGCCGGGGCGCGGCTTTATCGGGCAGGAACAGGTCAAACTGGCTGATTTTCTGGCGACCGAGTTTGGCCGCTACTACCTGCCCGGCCAGATCACCCCGCTTCCCGTGCCTGAAGGGCAAGCCAATCGCGAAACGCTGCGAGCGGCGGGCTGACGGCGGCGCCTTCGGGCCAGACCAGATAATAAGTGCCCACCCCCGACACCGCATTGCCGGGGGTGCGAATCAGCCGCCCCTCGTCAATCTCGGGCAGGGCCAGAAATTCGGGCAGCAGCGCAATGCCGACACCGTGCGCTGCGGCCTGCATCATCGGGGCGAACTGGTCAAACATCATCCCCTGCCCCGAGGGCGCCTCAAGCCCATGATGCGCAAACCACGCAGCCCAGGCATTGGGCCGCGATTCCAACTGAAGGAGCGACAGATGTACCAAATCTTCGGGCGTCTCCATCGGATGATCGGCGGCAAAACTGGCAGAGCAGGTGGCGATTATCCGCTCTTCAAACAGGGGCAGATGCTCGGCGCCCGGCCAAAGGCGGGTGCCAAAATGAATCGCGGCGTCAAAGGTTTCAGAGTCAAAATCAAAGGGCCGCAACCGGGTGCCCAGATTCAACGTAACCCCCGGATGTGCCGCCAGAAAATCACCCAGGCGTGGGGCCAGCCAACGCGTGCCGAACGTGGGCAGAATGGACAGGCTCAGCACGCCGCCCCCCGGATTGGCGCGCAAACCCAAAGACGCACGGGCAATCAGGTCCAATGCTTTTTTGACATCGCGCGCATAGGCCAGCGCGGGTTCGGTAGGCTGCAACCGGCGCTGTTCGCGGCGAAAGAGTTGGACCCCCAACTGCCCCTCCAGGTTTTGCACCAAGCGGCTGACCGCACCCTGCGTCAACGACAGTTCACGCGCAGCGGCGGCGGTGCTACCCGTTCTGCAAACCGCCTCGAAAGCCGCCAGCAGACTGACCGAGGGAAGGTAGCGGCGGGGGGCGGCCATATATGTGCTCCGTGCATATCATGCAGCTAGAATAGCGTTGGATTGCCGTGTTAAACAGGCGCATAAAGCATGAAATTCAAGAATGACGAGGACACCATGGCCCTGAAAGCAAAAGACGCCCCCGATCTTGGCCGGTTCGATTGGGAAGATCCATTCCGCCTGAACGACCAACTGACCGAGGAAGAGCGGATGCTGCGCGACGCCGCCCGCTCTTACGCGCAGGAAAAACTGCAACCGCGTGTCATTGCGGCCTACCGCGAGGAAGCGACCGACCCCGCCATTTTCCGCGAGATGGGCGAAATGGGCCTGCTGGGCGTGACTGTGCCCGAAGAATACGGCGGCATCGGCGCCTCTTACGTCGCCTACGGTTTGGTCGCGCGTGAGGTTGAGCGCGTGGACAGCGGCTATCGCAGCATGATGTCTGTGCAAAGCTCGTTGGTGATGTACCCGATCTATGCCTATGGCTCGGAAGAGCAGCGCAAGAAATACCTGCCGAAACTGGCCACTGGCGAATCTATCGGCTGCTTTGGTCTGACCGAACCCGATGCCGGCTCAGACCCGGCCGGAATGAAAACCACGGCCAAGAAAACCGCGAACGGCTATGTGCTGAACGGCTCCAAAATGTGGATCTCGAACGCGCCGATCGCGGATGTATTCGTGGTCTGGGCCAAATCCGATGCCCATGGCGGCAAAATCCGCGGATTCGTGCTGGAAAAAGGCATGAAAGGGCTGAGCGCGCCGAAAATTGGGGGCAAACTGTCCCTGCGCGCCTCAATCACCGGCGAAATCGTGATGCAGAACGTCGAGGTTGGCGAAGACGCACTACTGCCCAACGTCGAAGGTCTGAAGGGCCCCTTTGGCTGCCTCAACCGGGCCCGCTATGGTATCGCCTGGGGCGTGATGGGTGCGGCCGAATTCTGCCTTGGTGCCGCGCGGCAATACGGGCTTGACCGTAAGCAGTTCAACAAACCACTGGCACAGACCCAATTGTTCCAGTTGAAGCTTGCCAATATGATGACCGACATCAGCCTTGGCTTGCAGGGTTGCCTGCAGGTCGGTCGCCTTATGGATAACGCCAACGCCGCCCCTGAAATGATTTCAATCATCAAGCGCAACAACTGCGGCAAGGCACTGGAAGCCGCGCGCCACGCCCGCGACATGCACGGCGGAAACGGCATTCAGGAAGACTTCCAGATCATGCGCCACATGGTAAACCTTGAAACCGTGAACACCTACGAGGGCACGCATGACGTGCATGCCCTTATCCTCGGCCGCGCGATCACCGGATTGCAGGCTTTCTTCTGATGCTTTCCTTCTGATTGAAGTAGCCCCGCCGGCGGCCCCCGGCCTATCAACAGGGTGCCGCTGGCGGGGATATTCAGGCCAGAAAGGATACGAAAGGACTTGGTTACGGATCATGCCCCGTTCAGAAATCGTCCATGACAATTTCCTGCGTCGCGTAGCGGCGCGGGATTTTCCCGTTGGAGAGCCGCCCGCATCAGGTTTGACCGCGCCCGAGGCGGTAAGCCTGTTTCGCGCGCAATGCCTTAGCCGCGCGCTGGACCGGACCAGCCGCGCAATGCAAAAGGCGGGGCAAGGATTTTACACCATCGGGTCATCCGGGCATGAAGGGATGGCCGCGGTAGCGCATGCGCTTCGCCCAACCGACATGGCCTTTCTGCACTACCGCGATGCAGCGTTCCAAATTGCGCGGGCCGATCAGGTGCCGGGCCAAACGATGACGTGGGATATGCTTTTGTCGTTTGCTTCGTCATCGGACGATCCCATTTCGGGCGGGCGGCACAAGGTTTTAGGGTCGAAAGAGCTGACGATTCCGCCGCAGACCTCAACCATCGCCAGCCACCTGCCGAAAGCTGTGGGGGTGGCGCATAGTGTGGGGCTGGCCCGCAGGCGGCCGCCGGAACATCGGGCCTTGCCCGACGACGCCATTGTGATGTGCTCGTTTGGTGATGCCTCTGCCAACCACTCAACCGCGCAAGGTGCGTTTAACACGGCGGGTTGGACCTCTTATCAATCTTTGCCACTGCCGATCCTGTTTGTGTGCGAAGACAACGGCATTGGAATTTCGACAAAGACACCGAAAGGATGGGTTTCTGCCTCTTTCGGGGCACGTCCCGGCATCCGGTATTTCTTTGCCGACGGGCTGGATCTTTATGCGGCGTTCAAGG